>JAAZCB010000336.1 GCA_012513545.1 Clostridiaceae bacterium | reverse complement strand
TTGTTGATGCTCCGTGTACCGGTTATGGAATAATAAGGAGAAAGCCTGATATCAAATGGTCGAGAGACTCTATTGACAAGCTGGAAATATTAAAGCTTCAGGAAAAAATACTTGAGACCTCGTCAAGATATGTAAAACCCAATGGTGTTCTGGTTTACAGCACTTGCACAATAGAACCGGAAGAAAATGAAGAAATTATTAAAAAATTCATAGACAAGAATAATGAGTTTATGTGTGAGAATATTTCCTCTCACCTTCCGTCAGAACTTATTAAGGATAGCGCAAAGGATGGGTATGTTCAGTTTTATCCTAATATTGAAGGTATAGACGGTTTTTTTATAGCAAGAATGAAAAGAAGGTGCTAAATAATGGAAGGGAAAATTGACCTTCTCAACATGACAATAGAAGAGCTTGAAGGTTTTCTGACAGGATTGGGACAGCAGAAATTCCGGGCAAAACAGATTTTTCAATGGACCAACAGGGGAATAAAAGACATAGATGAAATGACCAATCTTTCAAAAAGCTTAAGGGAGCTGCTTTCCCAAAAGGCTTATATCAACAGTCTAAAGATTGAAAAAAAGCTTGTTTCCAGTATTGACGGAACAGCAAAGTATATTTTCAGGCTTATAGACGGCAACATTATAGAAAGCGTGTTTATGAAGTATTTGCATGGTTATAGTGTATGTATCTCGTCCCAGGCAGGCTGCAAAATGGGATGCAAGTTTTGTGCCTCAACAGGTGCAGGTTTTTCACGCAGCCTTACAGCTTCAGAAATGCTTGATCAGGTGCTCACCATTCAGAACGATCAGAAGGTCAGAGTTGGGAACATTGTTATAATGGGTATAGGTGAACCACTGGACAATTATGATAACCTAATAAGGTTTTTAAGGCTTGTAAATCATGTGGATGGTCTTAATATTGGGGCTCGACACATTTCGGTATCCACCTGCGGTCTGGTTCCTGAGATAATAAGATTATCAAAAGAGAACATACCTGTTACGCTTTCCATATCACTTCATGCGCCAAATGATTCATTACGTGAAAAAATAATGCCTGTTAACAGGTTGTACTCTATTGACAAATTAATTGAAGCATGTAAGATATATACTGAGACCACAAAAAGAAGGATTACTTTTGAGTATACTTTAATGGATCAGATTAACGATTCGGCTGAAAATGCCAAGGAATTGGCAATACTAATAAAAGGAATGCTGTGCCATGTTAATCTGATACCTGTGAACACAGTATCAAATACAGAGTATGTTAAGAGCAGAAAGGAAAGAATGCAGAAGTTTAAGGAAATTCTTGAAAAGTACGGTATTGAAACAACGATAAGGCGTGAGCTTGGGAGTGACATAAATGCTGCTTGCGGACAGCTCAGAAGGAGCCTTATAGGGTAAAGAGCCAGTATTGAATACAGCATTGGGTTTTGTAAAAAGAGTGTTGCTTTTTTACATTTATCCTTAAAAGATGCTATTCTATATAACATTTTCTTAAGTTAATCTGGGGAGTGGTATAGTGAGATTTGCATTTGAAAGCGACAAAGGAAAGATCAGGGAAAAAAACGAAGATAGTTATAAAGTTATTTCGGGAGTGCCTGGCGTACCGGATACCTTTATTGTAGCTGATGGAATGGGAGGCCATAATAAAGGGGAGGTTGCCAGTAAAACTGCTGTTGAATTTTCAGAGGAGTTCCTCATGAAAAATACCGGAATGTTTGCTCAAGAACAGAGTATTCTTTCAGGCATTATCAGTCTTATTGATGAGACTAACAGGGTCGTTTACATGAAGTCTAAGGAAACAGAAGAAAATGCCGGTATGGGTACTACTTTTATAATTTCTGTATTATTAAACGGCAAATTTTTTATTGGTCATGTGGGGGACAGTAGAGTATACTTAATAAGGGACGGAAATATTGAACAGCTTACCGTTGACCATTCGTATATTGAAGAATTGGTCAGGAATGGTACATTGAGCAGGGAAGAAGCTGAGAACCACCCAAACAGGAATATAATCACAAGAGCTTTAGGATGTGCGGATGATATACTTGCAGATACTCTCTCCATAGAGACCAAACAAGGTGATACATTTGTTTTGTGTACTGATGGACTATCAAACATGCTGACCGATGAAAGAATATTAGATATAATTTCTGCTAGTGATGATCCTGGCTTGTCCTGTAGTGAATTGGTTCTTCAGGCAAATGAAAACGGTGGAGAGGATAATATTACCGTTATTGTAGTAAAATTATAAGTATAATTGATTTTTTATGGAATTGATAAGTACTTTCGGTCAGGTGTAAATTGTAAATGTGATATTAGAGCTGAGGTGCTGGTTATGGTAGGTAAAGTTCTCGGAAACAGATATGAATTAATTGAGAAAATAGGCGGGGGTGGAATGGCCCTTGTATATAAAGCTAAGTGCGGACTACTAAACAGGTTTGTTGCGGTTAAGATTTTAAGGCCGGAATTCACAAATGATGAGGAATTTGTAATGAGATTTCGCGTTGAGGCTCAGGCTGCAGCAAGTCTTTCGCATCCAAACATAGTTTCCATATATGATGTAGGGCATGAAGGGGATATTCATTACATTGTAATGGAATATGTTAATGGTATAACACTAAAAGAGTATATAGATCAAAAAGGTCCTTTGGACTGGAAAGAGGTAGTAAACATTTCCATCCAGATATGCCTTGCTATTGAGAATGCACATAAGAATCATATTGTGCATAGGGATATTAAGCCTCATAATATTCTTTTTACCGGAGAAGGAATTGCAAAGGTTGCCGATTTTGGTATAGCCAGAGCCGTAACTTCCTCAACAATTACTATGGCAGGAAGTACAATTGGTTCTGTTCACTATTTCTCACCTGAGCAGGCAAGAGGAGGCTTTACCGACGAAAAATCGGACCTGTATTCCATTGGGATAGTAATGTATGAGCTTCTTACCGGACAGGTTCCGTTCAATGGTGAATCACCTGTTGCCGTTGCTCTCAAACACCTACAGGATGAGCCTTCGGAACCTATTGAGCTTCGCGCTGATATCCCAAAAGGCTTGAATGACATCATCATGAAGGCTATTCAAAAGGATCAGGTTAAGAGATATCAGACTGTGACAGAATTACTTGGTCTTTTATACAGGATATTGAAGGAACCTGATGTAGTTTTTTCGTCAAATGAGAATAATGACGTTGAATCAAGTCCTACAATAAGAATGCCTTCATTAGGAGATAAAAGGTTTAAAGAGGGTAGCAATCCGATTCAAAAAGCAGGTGAAGAAAAAATGAAAAAAAAGAAAAATGAAAAACTTACCACTATTCTGGCTGTTTCGACATCATTTATTATTATAGTTATAGTAGGCATTATGCTTTTTAAATTTGGTCCCGATATTGCAGGCAATCCGAAGGATTTTATTGTTGAAGATTATAAAGGTCAGAATTTCTACGAAGTAAAGGGTATGTTGGCTAAAGAGAAAATTACGGCTAAAGAAGTCAGGAAAAAAGACGATGAATATCCTAAAGACACAATTATTTCGCAGGATAAGGCTGAAAATGAAAAGTTAAAACCAGGAGCCGAAGGATATAATACTATTGAATTTGTCGTAAGTGACGGGCCTCAGATGGTGAGGATAACTGACTTAAGGGGTATGGACTACAGAATGGCGGAAACCAAGCTCAGGAATCAGGGACTTAATCCGGAAACTTTAGATGAACACAGTGAAACCGTTACTGCGGGATATGTTATTAAAACAGAACCGGATATTAATTATGATGTGAGACCGGGCTCAACGGTTAAAATATTCAAAAGCATAGGTCCTGAAATTAAAAAAGTAGTTGTGCCTGACTTGAAGGGGTTGACCAAGACGGAAGCATACAATCGCTTGTCCTATGCGGGTCTGGCAGCAGGAAAAACATTTCCCGAGGAAATGACGTCCTATGTAATTGATAAGATTGCAAACCAGAACCCTGCTGCAGGCATTGAGGTTGATGAGGGGACTATGGTTGATATTTATCTTCAGGATAATAATCCCGATCAGAGGAGAGTCAACAAGAGAATTGAGCTTGATAATCCCGACAGCTTTGGTGACAACATAAAAGTACTTGTCACCATGACAAGGTCTGACACAAACAGGGTTGAAACAATACTTAACAGCGTTAAGAAGAAGAGTGACTTTCCGCTTATTGTAGGTATTTTGGTACCCAATGGCGGCAATACTGTTGTCAAGATTTACCTGAATGAGGAACTGTATAAGGATTTTACCGAGTATTTTTGATAGATTGCCTTAAAAAGGAATTGAGGAGGCTGGAAATTTGCCGTCAGGTTTAATAATGAAAGGCATCGGGGGGTTTTATTACGTAAAAACTGATGATGGGATCTATGAGTGCAAAGCAAGAGGGTTATTCCGCAAGCATTCTGTGACACCTTTACCCGGTGACAGGGTATCGATATCAGTTGTAGACAGTAGTACAAAGACAGGATATGTAGAAGAAATCCTTCCGAGAGATACTCAGTTGATTAGACCTGCTGTAGCAAATGTAAACCAATTGGTTCTGGTTGTATCGGTTAAGTCTCCGCCACCGGATCTTATTTTACTGGATAAGCTTCTGGTAACTGCATCAAATAAAGAAATTGACTGCATTATTTGCATTAATAAAATTGACCTTGATAATGATAATGAGTACATCAGAATAAAGGATTCCTATAATAAAGCCGGGTATAATGCAATACCATTAAGTTCTGTGCAGGATATAGGCTTTGATAGTCTTGAAGAAGCTCTTGCGGGGAAAATAACTGTTTTTGCAGGCCAATCCGGAGTAGGGAAATCAACAATTCTGAATAAAATTCTTAATTCATATGTCATGGAAACCGGTAAAGTCAGTGAAAAAATAGAACGTGGAAAGCACACCACGAGGCATGCAGAACTTCATGAATTAAAATCCGGTGGCCTTTTGGCAGATACTCCCGGATTTAGTTCTTTTGATCTGAGTGGTATTGAACCAGGAGAGCTCCAATACTACTATCCTGAGTTTACCGATTTTTTTGGAAAGTGTAAATTTAATGGTTGTAATCATATTGGTGAGCCGGGCTGCGAGGTTAAGAAAGCTGCTGACAAAGGTGATATTGACCTTTTCAGATATCGAAGATATATTGAGTTTTATAACAGTTTGAAGGAGCAGCAGAAGAAAAAATACAGCTGATTTGAGGTTTTATTTAGCAAAAGAAAAAGGGAGTGTCAAATTGATTAAAATTGCGCCGTCAATACTATCGGCAGATTTTACAAAATTGGGCGATGAGGTATTGAAAATTCAGAAATCAGGTGCCGATATGGTACATATTGACATAATGGATGGGCACTTTGTGCCTAATTTAACGATTGGTCCACCTATTGTCAAAGCACTGAGAAAAGTTACAGGACTATTGTTTGATGTGCATTTAATGATGGATAACCCTGATAAGTATATTGAAAGTTTTGCCGATGCCGGTGCCGGAATTATATCTGTACATGTTGAAGTCTGTCCCCACCTTAACCGGGTATTGCAGAATATCAGGCAGCTTGGAGTAAAACCTGCGGTTGCT
>JAAZCB010000335.1 GCA_012513545.1 Clostridiaceae bacterium | reverse complement strand
CTTAAGCATGCAGATAAAAACTTGTTTGATGTGGTTCTTGTATGGAAAACCAACAGGCTGGCCCGTAATCTAAAAGATTTGCTGGTTTTAGTTGATTGGTTAGAACAAAAAAATGTTGCTTTTATAAGCTATTCAGAACATTTTGATACTTTTACCCCTACAGGAAGGATGACAATGCAGATTCTTGGCTCAATCGGAGAATTTGAAAGAAATACCATCGTAGAAAATGTTAAATTAGGACTTAAGCAAAGATTGAGTATGGGTAAAACCATAGGTAAGATTGCTTTTGGTTATAAAAGTGTAAATAAAGAGCTGCAAGTCGTTGAACAAGAGGCTAATATTGTAAAAAGAATGTTTGAAATATCCAGTACAATGCCCGATGTTGGATATAAAAAAATTGCTGTTATGCTTAATTCAGAAGGTTACAGAACACGAAAAGGAAAACTTTGGGCAGGAGACACGGTAGAGGATGTATTGAAAAACCCGATTTATATTGGGAAATTACGACATGATGTTCACCATAATGTTAAAGGTGATAATTATTTTGAGATTGATGGAATACATGAAGCTATCATTGATGAGGATACTTTTTATAAGGTTCAGGCAAAGCTTGAGAACACACCTGAATGCATAAGAAACATAAAGGGCAGCAATGACTATTTCCTTGTTGGGCTTTTGCGATGTCCGCATTGTGGTGGAAGTATGGTCAGGCGTGGTTCAAGAGGATATCGTTATTATCAGTGCCTTACGTATCACCGATATGGGAAAACCGGATGTAAAGGGATTACTATTTCTGCAAATAATATAGAAAGAATGGTTTTGGAAAAGATAAAAGAAGTAACAAAAACTAAAAAAAATGTCTTAAATATGATAAATAATGCCCGTAGCAAGAAAAAAACTGAAAATGAACCACTCCAGAATGCTATTGCCAATATTCAGGCGGAGATTGATTCACTGGAAGAAAAGAAGGATAGATACTTTTCATTGTTTGAGGAAAAAGGAATAGATAAGAGCCTGTTTATTGAAAGAATAAATCAGGTATCAGCGGAGCTTGAGGTACTTAAGAAAAGAAAATATGAATTCGTAAGTCGTACAAGGACTATGGAATCAAGAATATCTGATGAGCAGATAGTGGAGCACCTGCAAAATTTCTTACCGGTTTTTGAAAAAGCGGATATGAACGATAAAAAGAAATGGATACGCTCATTGATAAAGGAAACATTGCTAACAGAAGATAAAAAGTTGAAAAAGATTGTGTTCAGATTTCCTATTGAAGAACTTTCGATTGACTGTGAAGTATCTTAAGAAGAGTGCTAACTTTGGAATTTATATTATTGGTATTATATATTTTTTGCTATAATAGCATTAGGGGCAAACTATGAAAGAGGTATTATTATGATATGGGAAGATGTTAAGAAAGCTTATCCAGAGCAATGAGTACTTATAGAGGCTGTAGAGGCACACACAGAAGGTGAAAAAAGAATTGTCGAGCATATGGATGTCATTGGCAGCTTTGATGATGATGGAAACAAGGCATTTGAAAAGTATATTGAGATGCATAAAGCTTATAAGGATAGAGAGTATTATATTTACCACACTTCCAATGAAAAGCTTAATATTGGTATTAAGAAGTGGATGGGGGTAATGATATTATAACAAATGCAGTCACTAGCTAAAATTATATAAGAGGAGGCGTTGTAAAATGACATGGGAAGATGTAAAAAGGGCTCATCCTAACCAGTGGCTAATTATTGAAGCTATTGAAGCACACACTGAGGGTGAGAAAAGATTACTGGATAATATAACAGTTGTTGAAACTTTTCAGGATGATAATAACAAAGCTATGTTGGAATACGTTAAGCTACACAGAAGGCATAGGGAAAGAGAGCTTTATGTTGTTCACACATCCCGGGAGGAACTTGGCATTTTAGAACAGAGATGGATTGGAGTGAGGGCAGATATATGAATATAACATCACGATATGGACTTCCTTTTATAGAAGTTGAATTTATTAATCAGGGCAAATCACATAGAAGTGCTAATTTCCTGATTGACACAGGTTCTGCATCTACTCTTCTTTCTGTCGAAATAGCTGTACGGTTAGGGTTGGGTCCGGAACCTAATGATATCATCAGGGAAATACGTGGTGTTGGTGGTTCTGAATTTGTTTACGAAAAACATATTGATAAAATTATACTGGGCTCAAGGCAGATGGATAGCTTTAAAATACAGATTGGTGACGTGGATTATGGTTTTGAGATGGATGGAATTATAGGCTATAATTTTTTAAAAGCTTCAAAAGCACT
>JAAZCB010000334.1 GCA_012513545.1 Clostridiaceae bacterium | reverse complement strand
GGATTCTTAAAACTGATCAACGCTCAAATTACCAGTTTAAGATTGAAAGGAGTCTGGCTGGCCTATCGTTTCTGTTAATGAACAAATTAACTATTAATACAGAGTGTGATATATGAATCGATATGTACTTATTACCCCGGCGAAAAATGAAGGAAAATATATTTCACACACCCTTAGAAGTGTTGTTTCTCAAACAATTTTACCTCTGGTCTGGTTTATCGTCAGCGATAATTCTACTGATAATACGGATGAAATCGTGAAGGAATATGAAAGACAGTATTCATTTATTAAACTTATTCGCAACACTTCTGATAACAAACGAAACTTTGGATCCCAGGTAAGGGCGTTTTTAAAGGGTTACAATGAGCTTGTAAATGTAACCTACGATTTTATTGGAAACCTTGATGCGGACGTCTCTTTTGATAAAGATTATTACCAGCGAATTCTTTGTCAGTTCAATATTGATAAGAAACTTGGTTTGGCAGGCGGTTTTATTTTTGAAGAAAAAAAAGGTGCTTTCTGCAGTCGTAAGTATAATTCTACCAGCTCTGTCGCACATGCTATTCAGTTATTCCGACGTGAGTGCTATGAAGATATCGGCGGATATATACCTTTACGTTATGGTGGTTCTGATTCTGTTGCGGAGGTTATGGTCCGAATGCATGATTGGAAAGTAAAAGCGTATCCGTGGCTTGAAGTGCGACATCATAAACCTACTCTCAGTGCTGAAGGTCAATATAACGGTGCGTTTAGACAAGGGCTTATGGATTACTCTATGGGGAACCACTTTTTTTATGCTTTCTGCAGATGTTTGCTACGAGTAAACCATAGTATATTGTATTCACTTTGTAGAATTTCGGGTTTTATGTACGCTGGATTAAAAAGAAATCCCTGTGAAGTTGACCCTCAATTCCGTAGTTTTTTCAGAAAAGAACAGAAACACAAAATGTTTGAAATTGCAAGGTTTTCTGTACAGAAAATTTTTAATATTAGACCTTAACAACAGGCATGAGGTTTTGATGGTTTATTAAATGAATTTAAGACGCGCTCTCAAATCAGAGGCCAGTATGTCAAATGACTGAAAATCATCAAAGAGTTGTTAGTTCACAGAAAGGATTTGCTGAATCAAATGTATGGAACAACAACCATAAATGAATTTTCTGTATTTTTTCTCATAGTAATGATTATTTTTGTCCTTTTTCTTCCGCGAAAAAGTTCATTTATTCCGTTCATATTTACATCTGTTTTTATTACAGAATTACAACGCATAGTCATTCTGGACATTGATTTCAGTTTTCTTCGAATACTGGTTATATTTGCTTTGCTTCGCCTGTTGGCAAGAAGAGATACAGTTGGCATCAAGTGGTCAAATCTTGATTATGTATTCACAGCATATACGGTTATTTCGTTTATCATTTTTTCATTATTATATCTGGAGCTCAACCCCATTTTGTTGAGATTTGCATCTATACTGTTGGCTATAGGTTTATTTTATTTTCCACGGATCATTACCAGAAATTATGATGACTTCATATTTAATTTGAAAATAATGTCCTTTGCGTCTATTGTAATGGCCGGATTTATGCTGTCTGAATTTTATACAGGCCAT
>JAAZCB010000333.1 GCA_012513545.1 Clostridiaceae bacterium | reverse complement strand
TTACATGTTTCGATAGGTTCATCATCATTCATCTTACTAAAACCTAAACACTTATTACCTTGCTTCTCTGCTTTATCACAATCTAAATTTAACCTTGCATAATATCTATCTTTAACTAATTTTGATAAAACTCTTATTCTCATTCTTCTGTATAGGCTCATTATTCTTTACCTCCCTCATATTTTTCTAATACTCCCCTAACCTCTTTTACTGCCCTGCGAAATGCTTCTTCCTGCCCCGGATTGCCCAGAAATATTGAGCATTCGCCTATAAGTTGCTTTAATGCTGCTGTTAATTCTACTATCTCTCCTTTAAGGTTTTCATACCCATTAACAACCTTGATTACATATTCAATATCTTTTTGAGAAAATGGCTTGCTTGAACCTTTTTGTTCGGAACATAAGACTTTACCCTCAGAATCTTTTATTATGTATTTATCAAAAGTTAAGTATTTAGGTAATATATCTATTGTCCAAGGTAATTTTGTATTTTCTCCTTGTAGTTTTGATATTTCATGTAACATTTTCTCCCTCACTTTCTTTTCTGAATTCCCTTATAGTTTCATGATCTATACCATAATCCCGAGCGTCATTCGGATATTTATAGCAATAATCCTTAACCAAATCATTGCATTCTCGGCATTCTTTTCTGAAACTAAAATCTCCATGAAATACCCCTGACACCCTAAAATACTGTTCATCTTTTTTTATTTCTTTCCCACACCAGTAACATTTGTGTACTTTCCTTGCTTTTGTTTTAGTTTCTGAATAAAAATCACTCACTTTTTCACCCCTCCTTATTTACTTCTATTTTTCGATTTAAGCCGACATTTTTCTCAAATGATTAATTACCCTATTTTTATATTTTGTTGCTTCCTGCGTTAATCTGAAATGAATCTGCAATGCCGTTTTCTATATCTGCTATTGCTTTTAATATTGGATATACTTGTTGAGGTACTACGCAGTTTCCGAGGGCTTTACTTCTGTCCACCCTATCGGGTATCCCTGCATCCACTCCAGGAATTGGGGGTTCGGATAACGTCCAATAGTTTCGGGGTAATGTTCCCCCAAGCTTCCAGGTAATATCTTTCCACGTGTTCCATTTCTCTCGGATGGGGTTAAAGGTCTTATTATCTTGTGATTCTGGCTTGCTGTTGGAGTTGCATGTATATGCCGGATGTAATCCCTCAAATTGTTTCTTTCTGTTCTCCCACATTCCGATGATGCTTTTGGACTTCTTCCCCCCTTGTAATCTGTTGCTGTCGGAGTTGGCAATGATAAATACTCTTTGTCTGAAATGCCACGCACCAACGGCAAAAGCTGGTATAGAAAACACTGTGCAGAAATAGCCTTCTTCTTCCAATTCGTTAATTTTTCTAGAAACAATTCCGTTGGATATGCTTCCGATAACATTTTCGTTAACAACCCAATTCGGCCTGAGTTCTTTGATAAGTCGTAAGTATTCTGGCCACAAAAATCTTTCGTCATTTGCTCCTTTTCGGTTTTTGTTGGCAAGGCTATGAGGTTGGCAGGGGTCACCTCCTGAAATAACTTTAACTGTTCGCAATCCTGTCCTAGTAATAAAAATCTCTCTTGTAACATCTTTTATATCCCTCCATCTCGGCACATCCGGCCAATGTTTTTCTAACACTTTTGTTGGATAATATGCATATTCACATTGCCCTACTGTTTCAAACCCTGCCCATTCGGCTGCAAGGTCTATCCCACCTATCCCAGAAAACAAGCTGAAATGTGTTAACATTTTTATCCCCCTTTATACTGCTACTATCTTGATATACTCTGTATATATATCAGCTTTACTTATGCTTTCCGGTATTCCTCTACTATCCTTTACTGTAAGTAACCTATTATCGATATAAATTACTTCACCCTCTTTTATTGCCATGCAGTTGCCGCTGTTTCTGATTTTGTGATAGATAGATATGCGCATACCTTTGTGCAGTTCGTTCCAGGTTCTTTCTGCTTCTATTTCTTTTTCTTTTCTTTTTCGTTCTGCAACTTCAAATCCATCATATTGACGGCTTGCTTTGTTTACCCTCAGATTCTTCCTAACGTAACCCTGTACTGTGTTGTAATTTGCTTTAATGTCTATTGAGATTTTTTTCATTGAAGTTCCTAATTCGTACAAATATTTTATTCTGTCAATTTGTTTTTGTGTTAATGGTTTACCGTTCATATTTTCACCCCACATTTATTTTAATTTGTTCATAATCTTTTATCTGTGGTATATAATCCTTATAAGGAACATTGATATATTTAAGTACTTTTACTAATCCTAGTCCTCCTTTATCCCAATCTCTCATACAGTATTCGTGTAACTTTGGGTGTGTTTTCTGTAATCGTTGGAATCGGTTTGGCTCTTTTTCTAAATGGCATCCGTACATACAAAATATACAGCCTGTTCTATCTGCTCCCTTCTCATAAGCTTTTGAATATTTCAATTTATAAATTCTTATGTACTCCCATATATCACTTGTTTCCCAAAATGCTAAAGGTTGGCTTTGGGGTCTTTCTTTTTCAAAGGCATTGCACCCGGTTTTTAAGTATTGCTGTTTTCTGTACATACTTTCATCTGCCATAAGCCCTAAAATTGGTTTTCTTCCTGTTTCTTTCTCATATGTTTTACATGGATTCTTTTTCATTTCATGGCAACACTGTTCCGAACATTCAATATCAGAATCTAAAAATACTCTCCATTTGCCTAACTTCTTCATTTGTTTTGCTCTATAGCTTGGCTTTAAATTCATATGCTTTAACATTCTGATCCTGAATGACTGTTCTTTGCTTATTACTGGATAACCATACTTTTCTATTACTTGTCTTAAATTCATTCTAGGTTTAAGCCAAATTACATTATCAATAGTTTTAACGAAATCTCTTATTTCTGGATACTCAAGCCCTGTATCAACAAATACAGCCGGAACATCAGGATACAATTCTCTTACCAAGTACAATAATACTGTGCTATCCTTCCCACCACTAAAACTTACATATACTTGACCGTCCCAATGCTCATACCATTCTTTTATACGTTGTTTACTTTTTTCTACTTTGACCTCCAACGGCAATGATTGCATTTGTTTAAGCTGCCATAATTCCATTTTTATCACCCTTCCCTTATTATTCGCCTTATGTCCATACCATGCTTAAAAGCTTCATCTATAACATATTGAGGTATTGGTATAGGCTTTTTTACTGCAAAAGCGTTACCTACCCGTAAATCATCCAAGTTGTAATATTTATCTACTGGCTCCGTATAATTGTCTGATTTATGACTTTTTACTTCTCTGCCGTTATACTTAAACTGTTCTCCTTTAGTACATTCTGTGCAATACAGGGCATATTGATATGGGTATTGAATCTTTTTACCGGATGCCGTTTCAAATTGCTCCATCTTTGTATGTACTATATAGCCTAATCCGTTGCATGTAGGGCAATTCTCAGCAGGCATTGATTCCCTGATTTCTACACCTACAGCTTTATAAGTTTCGTATAAGTCAGATATTGCAGGACAGTATTTATAATTCAATTTGCATTTTTCAACTGTCTGTAAGCTCTGATTATAGTTTAGAGGTAGAAAAAACTTAACATATTCTTCCCTGGTCTGCTCCTGCTCAAAAGGCATTTGAATATATACACTTGCAAGAATACGAATTAAATCAATTGCTTGTTGTCTCTCCATATCTACCTCCATTCGTCCATGTTTGATACTTTTTTGAATGGAGTTATTTTAGGTTTAGACTGTTCTTTTCTTAATTTTTCATTTGCTTCAAATTGTTCCAACGTCTTGATATTTTTCTTAAGACAATTAACAAGGATGGTATTGACATAGTTCCACGTGCCTGCGTTGTTTGCTAATGCTAATTCCATAGCTGCTGTTATCATATCTTCTTCTATTCCATCTTCAATATAACTTTTAATACTGTCAGAAATAAATCCATTAATTAATCCAAAATTGTTTTGATAAAATTTTTCAGGTCTTTCTTTAGTAATAGTAGTAAATTCTTTTTCTATATCTACTTCTACTTCTATTTCTGTTTCGTTACATACCGTTTCAGTAACGTTACAATCTTGTAACTGTTTTTGTTTCTCTCTATATTTTGCTACTCTTTGCCTTGTCTGTTCTCTGATCTTCTCCATACCTTCAATGTTTTGATGTTTTTCCCAGTTAGTTATACATAAATGCCCATCTTCAACATGTATCATTCCAAACTGTTTAAATGTTTCAAGTGCTAACCTAACAGTGTTCAACGGCCTACCAAATAACGAAGATAACATTTCATCTGTATAAGGGATATTTTGATTTAAATATAAATATCCACTTGCATTTGTTTTGCCTGCCAAGACTAAAAGCTTAATCCAAATAATAAGAATTGCATCTTTATCCGGCATACTCTCTATTATCTTTATCTTTTCATCATCAAACATTGAAACCGTTAATTTAATCCACTTCACATCTGCCACTACACTCACATCCTTTAATTCATTCTTGACTGTATAATTAATCTGTTTTTGTGTTATACTTATATTGCATACAATTAACCTGTTAAGGGGGATATATAACCTTTTGTATGGGGTTATATATCCCTGTAAGGGTTAATCCTTAGTATTTACAAACTTCATAAATACCAACCAATGCGTATTCATATTTTTGCCACTTCTATGCCCCAAAATAGGTTCATGTCCTATTGCTTCTAATACTTTTTTAAGAGGTATCTGAACCTCGGACCATTTGAATATAAGAGTCCCATAATCATCAAGTACCCTCATGCATTCAGCAAAACCATCATGTATCATTTTTGGCCAGTTTTTATCCAAACACCCATATTTTAAATAGGTCCATGATGTTTTTCCTGCCCACGTTAAATGTGGAGGGTCAAATACAACTAATTTAAACTGTTTATCTCCAAAAGGTAGATTTGTAAAATCGCAAACAGTATTAGGTTTAATCTCTAAATACCTATTTGGATAGTATTCATGGTATGGAACTATTCTTTTATCGCAAAATTCTACATTTGGGTTGTTTTTATCAAAATAGAACATCTTAGAACCACATGCTACATCTAAAATAGGTTTCATTTATATTCACTCCTTTAATCTTGACAATCTGGGCAAACATCTTCCCAATGTCCATTTCTTTTTTGACTTTTCCATCCGTTTTCTTTCTTATAGTCTACTGCTTCTCCAAACTCAAAGAATTCTTCATCTGCTATTTCTCCGCATATGTCACACGTTAAAGAGTACATACCGGAATCTTTATCTATGCTCATTCTTCACCCCTCCTTTAATGCCACATTAAATAGCATGTTACAGCTATTATAATAATGAATAATATTGACTGTATGGTATATTTGATGTTGCTGTGATATTTTAAGCTTTTCATACTTTACCCTCCTTAGAGGGGCTATATTAAGCCCCTTTTAAATTCTCTTCTGCTTCTGCAAATGGATTAATATGTTCCTTAGGTGTATTTGCTTCTTCCAAAGCTTTTGTTATGGAACTCCATCCCTTAACTTCTAATATGTCAGGCAGATTCCCAAGACGTGATTTTTTTACATAAGCTTTAATATCATCCTGTTTGTCTTTCTGTAAATTGATTACAACATCCATAAGAGATTCTACTATATCCAAAGCATCATAAGTTTCACCAATAGGCTGAGTTTCTCCGTCTTTTTTACCCCATACACTTTTAGACCTTGCGATTAAAATAAGATTCATCGGTAAATCTTTTAATTGGTCTAACATATTCCTTGAAGTTTCCCTTCTAAATGCATACCATTTTGTCTTTTGAAGTTGATTAAGACTGTCAATTTTCTTTCCTATTTGCTGCTCATATTTTGTTGCACATATGCTTTCAAGGTTGTCAAGTAAATCTGTAACAGGGTCAACAACAAGCGTTTTTCTGTCTTTGTATTCTCCTGCCAATATTTCATCCAGTATTTTTTTAGTAAGCTTTACTGGACTGTCGATATCTTTGTCAAGTTTATTTACATTCGCAACATAAAAATCAAATTCATTTGAATACAATCTTGTTGAGCCCTCATAGTCTATAACTAATGGACTAGGTGAAGATAATCCAAATCTGCTTTTGTAACATCCAGGAGCACCCCATACCATTATTTTTATATAAACATCTTCTAATGTAGCTTTTTTAGCTGTTGCCATTTGCCCTATCCCCTTTCAATTTACTGTACGTTCTGCTAATGCTATAATTAACATCAATATCAATCCTGCTATTCCTATCCAAAAAGGTAATTTGCTCTTACTTTTTGCTTTTCTCATGCTGCCAATGTAAAAGCCGTTTTTGTCATATATTTGATACCCCATCATTTACACTTCCTTTTCTATCTGCTATACTTAATTTAATACTTTGACTATGCCTGTTTATCAGGCACTTTTTTTTATCCAATCTTTTGATATTCACCTAACAATATATTTTTAGGTTCTTCATTTGACTTAATTAAGGCATATTGTTTTTGACTAATGCGGATTGCAAATCCAGAATATATGCCAAAATCTTCGCCTGCTTTTATGCCACCGCCTGCTTTTATGCCCCAGCCTGCTTTTATGCCCAAGCCTGCTTCTATGCCCCAGCCTGCTTCTATGCCCCAGCCTGCTTCTATGCCCCGGCCTGCTTTTATGCCCCCGCCTGCTTCTATGCCCCAGCCTGCTTTTATGCCCCAGCCTGCTTCTATGCCACAGCCTG
>JAAZCB010000332.1 GCA_012513545.1 Clostridiaceae bacterium | reverse complement strand
ATTTTTTGCTATTATATTACATGCGCGTCGGGATGTGGCTCAGCTTGGTAGAGCGCCTGGTTCGGGACCAGGAGGCCGCAGGTTCAAATCCTGTCATCCCGACCATCTGTTAAACCAATAGAAACCCCTATGTATTGGTGGCCCACGGGACTTTGAAAATAAAATGGGTCAGGCCGAGTAGAGTTCCGTAAGGATCCCTAAATAACGGGAAGTTTAAATAAAGTTCGGTAAGTAGCCTGTCAAAATAGCCAGTCAAAATTAGCAAGAGCCAGTCAAAAGAATTGCAAAATAATAGCGGGTTGAAGTGCCCGCTATTTCTTTATTCTGTACCATAAGCAAGTTGAAAAATGACAGTTACTTATCTTCTTCTTTTGCGTTCTTCCATTCCCGGAGTTCTTCAAGTACGGGTCCTAACAACCAATCTCTGAATGCATTAGCTTGCTTAGAAGAATCCTTTGATTCTTTATTTGTAATTTTTGTTTGAACGTCATCCTTTTTTTTGTCTGAGGGGAAAAAGCGATATGTTTCTAACGCAGCTTTCGCTTTCATCGAAAAGGAAACTCCCCACTCAGGTTGTGATTTTTGGCCCGGCTTATTATAGTCCTTGCCTTTGAATGGATAAATATCTTTGCCCCATTCTGATGCCGGTATCAGATATAGTTCCTGCTCATCCTTGTTTGGAATGTAAGCTATCACCATATAGAGGTCAAAATCATTTATATTGAAGTGCTTTTTTAAACTGAAAACATAACTTCCGATTTGGGAAATTGCTCTTACTTTAACTTTTAGGTTTTCGCCACTACTTGACACTGCTAAAAAATCCGCTTCAGCAGCAGGTAAATTGATATTTTCAACCTTAAACCCTCGCTGAATAAATGCTTGTTCGACAACACTTACCGCCCATTTGTTGAACTCATACTTGTTCATGCTTCCCGCCCCTTAAATTCATAGTTAATTGAGTTAGCTTTCTGATTTTCTCCAAAGCCACCAGCGTTTCAGAGATGGAATGCTTCTGTTTTTTAGTTATTTGTGTTTTGGTTTTCCATCAATTCTGTCAGCCTGTCCATTGGGCGTATCCCGATCTACACCACATTAGGAGATTATATTTGTGATACGAAAACTTTTCAGGCTCTTTTCAAAGATTGGTTTCCATTCAGTTGCTTCTGTTTCCCGATAACTCATAGTTAGAATTTCTAGTCGGTCATTATTTTGAAATCTATATTCCCAAACTAAAACTGGTGGATTTTCGTCTAATTGACGGCGGTAGCTGAATACTATAGCTGTCATACCATTAAGGGTTTCTAATCGCGGAGGGTACCACTCCAGCAGTTTCATTCCTGAAATATAACTCAGATCTTGGATTGTAGCTTGTTTAACAGTTTGTGATACATAATCGATCTCATCTTTTGTTGCAGTATAATTTGATATAAGTGGCTCGAAATCTCCTATTTCTCCATATAGTGTTGTTACAATTATGCGGCAGTATTTATCCAAACCCTTCTGCTGGATGACGATATTTTGCTGCACTCCTTCAGGTTTTACATATCCTAAATCGTTTTTATACGATTCAACTGCTTGGCCCCAGGCCTCATTTTGGACCTCTAACGAGTTATCGATATCTATTGTCCCCACATCAGGAATCGTAACTCTGCTCATCTCAGGTTCAGGTTGTTCCAAGGGATAAGGGATGGTTATTTCATTTATGCTCTTGGGGGCTAGTGACATTCGATTTTCAAAACTTTTTGTAAAATCAGTATTCAAAGATATTATCGTAGAACCAATCAAAAAAGCTAGGAGTAATGCGATAACTGTTATAACAATTCCAACAAGCAGAGATAGATTAGATGGGTTTCCTTTTTTGCGCAAAATTTCAATCAAATTGTCCTCGGTGCCAGCTATGTATTTATACCTAAGGATTGTCTTTTTTGCTTTATTCAGATAAATATAACTCCCAAAACACCCCAAACCAGCAAACATTCCTAATGCTAATAACGAGGATAATTGATAGATTATGGAGATTAATTTGGGATTATTTGAGTGCAAAAATACTGTGGGAAATGAGCCTATAATTACTACAAAAGAAATCAGCAATAATAAATATAATAAGGAAAGACCATATAGTTTTCTATAAAACAGCCAAATTGATCCTAAAAAAGCGGCAGACCAATTCCAATGAACTCTTCCACCAGTAATCGTAAAATGTTTTTGAGCAGTTAAATATTTATCTACTTTTTTTCCGATAAATTCTGCAAATAATTGATGATCGTTATCCTTCAATTGATTTATATCCAAATTATCTGTTTCCATATATGGTTACCTCCTTTAGGTTAAAACATAAATAAACAGCCTAAAACGAAAGTCCCAGAAACATAAGACTTTTTTATTATCTATTACCGTATTTCGCCCAAGACAATTGAATTAGACTATGCATTTTGTCCAACAGTTGTTTTCTATAGCTGTTTTCCTGTTTGTGGTAAGCCGGCAACATTGCCATGATAATGATTAGCAATATTATATTTAGTAGCAGTGAGAAAATATAAGAATCCATTTAATCACCTCCCATAATATTTAAAAGGTTCTTTTTGACTCCTACTATTGAAAACACCCCTGAAGATAAGAACTATCGTTAAAACTAAAAGAACTGTCCATAAAATTGTAGCAGCATTGCGAGTTATAATCGCCTTGCTAGTAAGGGCTTCTTTTGCTTTTGTAATGGAAGCATCCTTTACCCAACTTTTGGAACTATTTCCTATCTCCTTTTTATATTTTTCTACTTTATCATTTGCCATGTCCCATGCTTCTCCTTGTTCTTTTAACTCATTTGGAATCTTTGAATCGAGATATTTGTTGCGTGCCTCAGTTCTTTTATTGCTTAATTCTAAATTTTCTATTCTTGCTTGAACCTTTACCCTACCATTACCCTCAGGGATGGGAACTCTTCTGATTGGGTTGTTTGCATCAAACTCAGCTCCGTATTCGCTGCTGAGTCGCATCCATTGAGCGTATCCAACGGCATTATCTACTTTGATTCTATTTTGTTTTAAAATTTCGGACTCAAGATACTCCATCCGCTGCCTTGTTAACTTAGAAATATACTTCCGTGCTTTTTTATCAATTTTATTCTGTTCTAAATATGGTTCCATTTGCCCACTATAGAAATTCCCAGAAGCATCTGTTCCGTACCATTGTATCCATGCCTGTCCAGTCCACCGATCTTTTAGATGAACAATTTCCAGTTTGTCATCTGTTTGTATTGGTCCTTCTACCCATCTAAAAGCAAATGCTGTAATCAGGACCACAAGAAACAGCAGTAAAACCAAAGTTCTGTTTTTCATCTTCACTTTGCTCCTGTTCTAATTTTTGCATCAGGCTCAGCGGCTATATTATGGCTTAAACCTCTTGCATGGTACATAGTTAGCTAATATTGCTGCTTCCCTGGAATTATAGATAATCTATATATAAAACCTTTTAAGATTTTTCCATTGCGATTATTCACGCATATCTTGAAGCATATTTCTAAATGTCCTAAATTCTTCTACATCTTCTTCTGTAAAATCTTCGCCAGATTTCTCGTAAACAGATAGATAGAGTTTTAAATCGTCTTTTAATTGATTAGCTTGTGATTCCAATATTAATTTTTGTGTCATAGGAGAAAAACCCATAATAGATTTTTCTGCTTTCCCACGTTCATCCTCAGCCGGAGAAAGGTCAACGAATTCTTTATGTATTTCGTCATATCTGGCAATTGTTGTACCGACGGAGAATAATACGATACCTGCTATGAGAGGAATATAGGTATGTGTATTGATGGTATTGTTAGTGGCTGGATCATATATAGATATGGAATTGAAGAAAAAACCAAAGATTAATATTGGCCAACGGAGGAATTTTATTAGCCATAATAGTGGTCTGCCAATTAAGCCAACCAAAAGACCTTCCACGGAATAAAGAAGTGCTCTTATGATTTTTACCGCCCCCCTTAATGTCAAAATATTCTCGGCTCCTCATACCCCACTAAATTGATTCATAATTAATGATTGATCTTTTCATAATTACCTCCGCCGATAAGTTATATTTATTACTTCAACACATTCTGGCAGAATTCCTTCCAATATATTCTAGATTAGAGGATTTTGTCTAATTAAGAAGAAGTAAATATAATGCAATTTCAACATAACGTCCGTAAATGACAAATATATGTCACGTTTCACATCTAATATTAAAGAAATACATATATGAAGCAGGGTTTTTTTTATGCAAAATGAGATATTAAAGAAATATCTACATAAAACAAGATAAGGAGAACAAGAATGAACAATTTCAATGACAAAGTGAACTTTATCTGGAAAATAGCAGAACTGCTGCGGGGACCTTATAAAGCAGATAAATACGGGGATGTTATTCTGCCCATGGCAGTCTTAAGGCGGTTTGACTGCCTGCTGGAAGACACCAAGGATAAGGTGCTGGAAAAAGCCAAAACGACTGATATTGAAATGATCCTAAACAGTGTAACAGGCCAGGGGTTCTCCAATAAATCCAACTTCCAATTCAAAAACCTGCTGGATGATCACGACAATATCAAAGCCAACTTCATCTCCTATATGCAAGGCTTCTCATCCAATATAAGGGAGATACTGGAGAACTTCGACTTTGACAAGGAAATCAAAAAGCTGGATGATAACAACCT
>JAAZCB010000331.1 GCA_012513545.1 Clostridiaceae bacterium | reverse complement strand
TATTTTTGTTACACATAGGGAAGCAGTCTTAAAATATGCCGACAGTATTTTCGACTTTAATAAATTTTCTATTGAAAGTGAAAGGGGTATCAGGTATGAAACAATTCTTTGATATTGAGGAAAATAATCATTATAAGATATCTTTGATGCAACCTAACGGCGATACAATCAACATTGGAAGTTTACAGTTTTCCTATAATTCCTGTGCTGATGAGATTATATCTGTAATCAATAAGGAAATAACTACCGAAGGAAGCCAGGTAAAAGAACTTTTTCAAGTGAATTTTGACAGGAAGCTGAACATAATAAGCATGTTCTCACAAGGTGTACTGAACGGGTCGGAGTATGAATTCAGTTGTAAATCGCAAAAAGGCAAGTTTAATCTGAATTTTAAAACCACCGGACTTGAAAAAAAACATACCGTGAATATAAAAAAGAATTTTTACGAGAACAATAATTTCCCATTTATGTTGATTCCAATTCTACAGGGAAAATCCAGCATATCTGCTGAAGTATTTGTACCTCTTACTGCTGATTTTGTTGAAGTTGAAGCAAATAAGATTAATTCTGCCGAAATGTATTTACTAGACGAAAAGGAAATAAGCTGTGAAAGATTCAAGATCAATGTTGCAGGCAGCATGCAAGCATCACAGTATTTTTTATACTGCAGCAAAACAGGAAGACTTGTTAAAGGAATCATAGGCAATCAATTGATTGAATTGGATCAGATAATCAGGTAGCTCAAAAAATGAAGCATGCAAACAAAGTGGTTAAGGGGTTTATATGGGAAAAATCAGAACATTTGTCAGTGCATTATGCTATATAGGAATTTATATAATAATAAGAACCGTGTCAACACTTATTCTTATTCTATCAATATTATTCTCTCAAATAGCTCAAGGTACTGAGATAACGAAATCTATAGACTATATTAATAAAAACAGCAATTATTCTCAAATAGCAAACCTTATAGCTATTTGTGTAACATTGTTTGTTTTTATTAGAGCTATAGATAAGAAAAAGGGCATAAGACTGTTCCAATATTGTAAATTCAACAAACTGCCTTTACCTCATAGTATTTTATGCGCCGTTACAGGAATAACGCTAAATGTGCTTATGACAGCTTTAGTCAGTTTTTTGTTTATTGTAAAATCTCCTGCAGCAATAAACACGGTAAAGAATATTAATTCAGGCAACTCTGATACTTTGCTGGTTTTAGTCTCAGTCTGCATAATGACACCTGTTCTTGAGGAAATATTATTCAGAGGAATAGTCCAGCAGGAATTCACCAATAATGAATTATTTTTTGCCGTTTTATTTCAAGCACTATTATTCGGGTTATACCATTTAAATCCTATACAGATTATATATACTTTTATTCTAGGAATTATTCTCGGGCTGACATTCTATACTTTCAAGAGTTTAATCGCTCCAATAATAATGCATATTTCCTTTAACTGTACAAATCTTATCATTAATAAAGCTGCCGACTTTCTTAGTATTAACAATTTTCAACATAAATTAATTATAGTATCAGTATTTGCTTCTATTATATGCTTAGGCTCTATATTTTTAAATTTAAGAAAAGCACAGAAAGAAAGTGTCCGGCAAGCAATAAACATATCTGCCGACTGATATACATAAATCAGGGAGTTTTTATTAATATATCCTTACACGTCCACCTTTTATAATTCTCAAAATATCCTTCTGGGCTTCAACCAGACTTAATTCATCAACATCCTCAAACACTCCGAAGCAAGCCTTTGCTGCCTTTACAAACTGCAATAAGTTGCAATTGCCCGCACGTTCACCAATACCGCCAATTGTGCAGTCAACAAATTCCGCTCCGCCTTCCGCAGCTGCCAGGGAATTTGAAACTGCCATACCCATATCGTTATGGGTATGAATTTCAATATCTATTTCTATATCCTCCCTTATGTTTCTTATCTCATCATAAATCCGCCTTCTTGATAGAATACCGACTGTGTCGGCATACCTTACCCTTTTAACACCTTCCTTAAAAGCAATGGTTATAATATTCATCAGAAACTTAAAATCAGCCCTTGATGCATCCTCCAGTCCAATGGTAATCTCCTGATTTCTATTTTGTGCATATGCTATACATCTTTTTAGGTTATCCAGTATCCAGTCCCTGTCTTTATTAAGTTTTGACCTGATCTGGATATCCGATGACGGTACAGATATATGAACTATGTCTGCTCCGCACTCAATGGATTCTTTTATATCTCCTAAGTTGAGCCTATTCCAGGCTGATATTCTGCTCTTCATACCAAGAGCTGCCATTTTCTTAATGCTTTGCTTTTCATCATCGCCCATAACCGGTATTCCCGCCTCAATCTGGTATACACCGACAGAATCAAGTATTCTTGCTATGTCAACTTTCTGGTTTATTCCAAGTGCTATTCCTGCTTTCTGCTCCCCATCCCGAAGTGTTGTATCCACAATGAATATATTCATACTAATCCCTCCTTAAAGTAAAAAGTTTCGGGACATTGAGTCCCTAGCTTTTTGCCGGGTTCATTATAACCGCATTGTATACATTTGATACTTCTGCCAATTTGGCCAGATCCATTATTTCATTATCCTCAAGGTTTCTGTTAAGCAATATGCTCTTTTCCCTTAATAATTTTAAAAACATTGATATCTGCACGTTTTCAGCCTCAAACCCAAGCTCCTGCAGCTTCTTTAAAGCAGATTTTCTTCCTGAGTGCTTGCCTATGGATAGTTTTCTTTCCTGCCCGACTATCTGCGGGTCATACGGCTCATAGGTCATAGGATTCTTGTTAATGCCGTCTGCATGAATACCCGACTCATATTTGAAAATATTTTCTCCTATTACCGGCATGTTTTCGGGAATTTTAACACCGGCAGCCTTAGAAAAACTCCTTGACATCTCAGGCAGAGCCTTCAATTGAATCCGGTGTGAAGGATTAAGAATTACCTTTATAAACGTCAGAACCTGCTCAATTGCAGCATAACCCGAGACACCTCCATAGCCCGTAAAAGAAGCTGTAACAAAATCTGCAGCCTCCATTATCCCGTCTACTGCTGCAGCAGTCGCATTATAGAAACGGTTCTCGGGACAAATGTCAATACTTACTCCATATCTTGTTTTTATACGCCCGCATATATCAAGCCATTCATTAGTTACGAAGCGGTTCAATCCAATAATCCGTACAGTCCTGACACCCTTCATAAAGCCGGCTTCAAACAGCCTTCCAAGATTATCAAGTTGTTTGATTGTTTCAACCCTGAACTCAATTGTAATATCCTTTTGATAAAGAGTGAGGCTGTCTAGAATACTTCTGAATTGAGGTACATCACTGCTCAGCAGGATATTGTTAAAGGAGTGTAAAGCTAAGCCCTCAAGGTCTGTCCAGGAATATATCCTGTATATGAAATTCAAGTTGGGAGGAAGCTTCTCGACCTTCTTTAAAATGTCAAGGTTGATCTCCAGATAATCCGCCCCAAGAGTATTCAACATCCATATCAGGTTCAGGATATCAAGTCTGCTTAGTTTCATATTGGAAAAAAAGACTTCGGGCAGTGTTCTGTCAATTATTTTCTTGTCCTTGATGCTGTTGCCGTCCATTTTAATCATCCTCTCTTTTTGAATATATTATCCCTCTTTAAAAAAGCTCTTCAGCCGAGACTGGCCGTTTCGCTCTGCTGCACTGCTCGCCCATGCATACTGATTATGTTCTGCTTGATAATATGATTTTCAGCAGGAAAAGTGAAAGAAACGAAATCATAAACAGCAGCATTGAAACAGCAGCAGCAGATTTAATATCAGTTTGCAAAAGAGTATAAATCTGAAGCGGAATTGTTCGTGTTTTTCCCAGCATGTTTCCTGCAAACATTATTGTCGCCCCGAACTCACCCAGTGCTCGTGTCCACGAAAGCATAATCCCGACAGTCAGAGGCTTTATCATCATTGGAATTATTACCCTTATAAAGGTTTCTGCTTTTCCCAGTCCAAGCAAATACGATACTTCGAACATTTCAGGTTCAATAGAATCCACACCCGTCTTCAGCACCTGAATGTAAAATCCCGATGCGACAAAAAACTGAGCCAAAATTACAGCGATTGGAGTGAAAACCACTTCTATATTAAATCGCTCAAGCCAAGCTCCAATAAAACCCGTTCTGCCGAAAGCCAGCAGCAGACCTATCCCTGCTATAGCCGGCGGCAATACGGTCGGTACCGTAACCAGAGTCTCAAACATCTTCAGTAAAACACTCTCCTTCTTCCCTGACAGGAAGAACACAACCGGAGTACAAATCAGTATAATCAATATAACAGTAACAAAAGAAGTCTTAAGGCTTATAAACAGGGAAGACCTGTTATCAGCCTTTTCAAGGGCAGAGAAAACACTTCTTATTCCTGCCGAAGAAAATATGGCATAGACCGGAACAGCAATGACTGCAAAGTACACCAGGCTAAACAGCAAGACCGTCGGCCGCAACAAAAGCTCCTTGTCAAGCTTATTTTTCCTAAATTCCCACATTTTTTTTCCTGAAATGTTTACACGGGAGCAGGTTGCATTAACAGTTCTTTCCATTAACATCACATCCTATCAATCAGGCTTTTTAAAAACACAAACCTTATAATTAAAAGCATTAAATAAAAGGCACCTAATGCAATTCTCCTCTTAATTATCTGTCTGTTAAAAAGTTGTACTTTTCCAGTATTTCGCTTCCGCTTTCAGACATCACGAAATTGTAAAAATTCGAGGCTTCCGGATTGCCGGAGGCTGGCTCTAAAGCCGCTATTGTGTATTCCGCAGTGAATTTCTCGAATACAGGTATGTCAATAATTTCAACTTTGTCGGATACGGCCTTTGTAATATCCGTCCTGTAAACAACGCCAACATCTACTGCATTCAATACTGCTTTGCTTACAACATCCTTTACATTCAGCTCTCTTGACTTTATATTGTTTTCGATTCCGCTTTTTTCAGAAATGCTAAGTTCACCCGAATCCACGGCCATTTCTATTGCTTGCTCCCAATACATTCCGGCTGGAAGATTTATATCACCTACAGCAATTTTTATATCTGCTTTTGACAGGTCCCCAAGTTTTTGAACCTGAAATCTGCTGTTTATATTCTTAATAAGAGCAAGCCTGTTTTGTGCAAATACCGAATAATCTTTTACAAGCCCCTTTTCTTTCAGTTCCTCCATGTACTTGGTGTTTGCGCATGCAAATATGTCAGCTTTCGCGCCATTTTCCAGCGATATTTTTAAAGACTGGCTCCCTGAAAAGTTTAAGATAACTTTGACCTTACCGCTTTCAAGCCTTTCAAACTCGGCAGCAAGCTCAGTAAAGCTCTCTGTGAGTGATGCAGCAGCAAACACCATAACTTCCCCAGGTTCCTTATCGGCCTGCATTTTTTCTTTTGAGCAGCCGCCTAGAACAAACAACAATACTACCAGTATAAATAAGCATCCAATTCTTCTAATCATATCATCATCTACTTTATCTCAAGTCTCTCTACCTTTTTGCCGTTTTCAAAATGGGATTCTACAATTTCAGAAACGTCTTCAACGCTTACTTCTTTGTACCATACTCCCTCAGGGTATACGACTACAACAGGACCTGAGCTGCAAATCCCGAAGCAGCCCGTATTTGTAATCATTACTTCCCCTGACAGTTCCCTCGATTCAATCTCTTCCATAAAGGCCTGCACTATTCCGACTGAGTCTTTTGAATAGCAATATCCCTTCTGCTGCCCGTTAATCCTTGAACTGGTACATACGAATACGTGATATTTTGGTTTTACCATATTATTCTCCTCCTTTAATATCCTAAACTACACTATAGCGTTTCTCAAATTTCTATTCAAATGAAAATCCTCCGAACCCGTTAAACCATCGGGACTCTCGGATTTTCATTATGCGTAGGTAATTTGAGAAGACACTACTACATCCATCTTTTCCTTACTTTCCCTGAGCTCTGCCACTGCGTTTTTTATTGCATCTTCAATTCTGTCACACACCTGGATTACATTGATGCCTCTTTCTTCAAGCCTTTTCATAGGGTTATAGCCAATTCTCATAGTAATAACCGCATTGCAATCCTTTACAGTTTTTATAATTCTTTCAATTTTAGAATCCTCGCTGTCGCACTCTACACCGTCACAATATTTTTTAACAAGCCGTTTTTCTACAAACCTAACTTCCGAATCAACATACTCGTATATGTGAAATTCCTCTGCATGGCCGAAATGCTGGTCAGTAAACACTCCTGTTTTAGTGGCAATGGCAAAAGTATAGGATGCTTCTTTACTTTCCTTTTCTTTCACACCGCAGCCCGTGCATTTTTGTGTTCTGAATTCAGCAGAGCGGTCTTCAGACAAAAGACCTATGGCATCTGCTCTGCACTGCCGGCAGTGGTACATCTGCTTTATGTCCACCTCACATTTCTTGCGCATTATGTTAAGTTCCACGTTACTTGTCATGGGTTTGTTTTCAAAAACGCTTCCCTTTGCAGGTATAAGCGGCATAATATTTGTCATAAAAGCCCCGCACTCCTTGACCTTCTTTACAACCGACTCAATGTGGGTGTCGTTTATTCCCTTAATCATTACAATGTTAACCTTGCACACAATACCCTTCCAGGAAAGGTATGAAAGACCTGCCAGCTGGTTTGCCGAGAGAATGGCTGCCGCCTCTCTTCCTTTCAGCTTCCTTCCCATATAATTTACCTGTCTGTATATTTTTGCTCCTACTTCCGGATCGATAGCATTGATGGTAATGGTAACATGTGTTACACCCAGCCGTATAATTTCGTCTGCATAAAAGGGAAGCATCAATCCGTTGGTTGATAAACAGAAGGTTATATCGGGATCTATTTCCTTAATAAGTTCTATGGATTT
>JAAZCB010000330.1 GCA_012513545.1 Clostridiaceae bacterium | reverse complement strand
CATAAATGACAAAAGAAAAGTTTTTGAATGGTTGACGAATTCAAACCTGACAAAAGAGATGATGGGGCTCCCGTATTATCCAGATGCAATAATTCCAACATGGGAAGAGTTCGATAAAGATTATTTTGATTCCTATTTCGATGGAAGCAATCCCTTAAAAGGAAGATGTTTCATAATTTTGGAAAAAGGAAATGAGGTCGGACAGATAAATTATAACGCAATTGATAAGGTTAAAAAATGTACTGATCTGGATATTTGGTTGAGTGATTTTAAATATACAGGTCGAGGAATTGGAACTGAGGCTATATTATTACTATGCGGATACCTTAATGAACGATTTAATTGCGAACAAATTATTATGTCCCCGTCGAAAAGAAACAAGTATGCTATTAAATCATATGAAAAGGCTGGATTTGTAATGACAGATATTGAATTGGATGAAACAGAGAAGGATTATAAAGACAATATTGTAATGATCAAAAGCATGAAAAAATAACACCAGCCCACAACACACGGACATAAAACATGTTGGTTTCATTGGGTATTCGGGCGTTTCGTCCAGTCTCGCAGGTTTGTCACGGCGGATAGTGACGCAAACCCGCAATCCGGCACGTTTCATACCGCAAAACATTATGCTGCATTGCCACATTGAGTAGCCGGATTGATTTTCCGATGGCTAACGTAAAAATGGATAGCAAAATCAGAAGAAATGATAAAGTTGATAAAACTTAAATCGATGTTAATCAGAGACTAAATTTTTCATAAGTCAGATTCTGAGTAGCCTAATAAAAAGAAATGGTAAAAAAATGTTGCTAATTTAAAAATACATGCCTATTTTGTTTTAGGCTAAATCATATAATTAACAATCTAAAAAGAGAAAATATGAAAAACTTAAAGAATTTAGCAGTTTTGGTTGTACTTGGTATCACATTATTGTCCTGCGAAAAAGAAGAAAGTACACCACAACTGGGAACTTTGCAAATCGGCAACGACTTATACTCATTAACACATGGTATTCTCCGGCATTGGGGGGAACTTGATGAGGGGCAAGGAAATTATATTCATATCCTGGAAGTTTCTAACGCGCAAATAGAGTATTTTAGTTCCGGTAATTCCAATTATAATGAAGGTGGGATTGGAATAAATTTCGAATTATATTCTTCAGATCCTGATTTAATTTTAGATGGTGATTACAGCTATAAAGGTACACATACTCCCTATTCATATATCCTTGGTGATATTTTTTCTCATGATTCTGATAAGGAAAGATTAATTAGAAATGGTGTGATTAGATTTAAAAATTTAGATTCGGGATATGAAATTAGTTTCAAAGGTAAAACTACTGTGGGGGATAGCGTTATATGTAGCTATAAAGGAGATCTAACAACTATTGATGATTGATGTCGAAAACGAATTTTAATTAACTTTTTATTCCGGTGCTAAGATTACATTTCGGGAAGTATGGCATGTAATAAATTGATTTTTTTATAATTCAATGGTAAATACTAAGTGTAATTTTTATGATTTGTTGAATATGATGCAGCATGGTATAGTGCATTCGGGTTTGCCTTAAGCGAGCTCGTTCTTCGTCCTCGGCAGCGGTTTGCTTAAGTTCGCAGCTCGTAAAAAAGATCAGTGCAGACAGACCTCGCTCCGTACGCAGTCGCTGAAGCTTTGGCGTTGGCGCCTGAAGCTTCGCGAAGACGCTGCAGGAATTACTTCGTAATCCTGCACGGCACCATACTATCAAACTTTAGCCACAAGTCACAAAAAGCAGAGCCTGTGAATAAATGGACTAATAACAATAAATAGTATGAGAAACACTTTGATTTTAGTAATTGCACTCATAGGATTAGCATCATGCAACAATCCCAATCAGAAAAAAACGGAACGAACAGAAATTGGTATTGATAGTATTCAAGTTATGCAAAACTGGGAAGATAAAAGTATTATCAACCTGGAATTAAAGAAAACTAAGACTGTCACGAGAAATGGAATGTCTCAATCATGGAGTTCTACTTCAATAGTTGAATTAATAATTTCAAAAAATGACAACAATACATGGAATGGGAAATGGAGTATTAAAGACATTCAAACTCCATCAATAAAAAATCCTTTGGAAAAGAAGATAGAAAATCTTGTAAATGGATTTGTGTATAATTTTTTACTGGACTCTACCGGAATAATAACTGAACTCATGAATTGGAAGGATATACAATCTAAGGGTTTTGAAACATTAGAACTAATAATCGATGAAATTAAAGACCAACCAACGATGAATTCACAAATAGTTGAACAAATAAGGATGGGGGTTGGAGAAATGTTTAACTCAAAAGAAAAGATTGAGACGTATTTAATGCAGGAAGTTCAGTTGTATTTTGCACTAAATGGATATGCAGGAATTACAATGACAAAGAATGATACAATAATTGGATCAGGTTATATAAATCATCCTCTTACTGGAGATATAATAGAACAAACAATATATTCGACATATAAGAAAGCGTATTCTGACTCTACATGTGATATTCAAATTTCACAAATAGTTAATAATGACGATTTGCAAAAAGCAACACAGAATACTATCAAAAAAGTAGGAGGAGAAGATAAAGCCTCTGAATATCAAAATGAGATAAAAGATATTAAATTTGATGTAAAAGTTGTTAGTGATTATAATTATTCTCTAATAACAGGTTTAGTTGAAAATGTTATTGCTACTAAGACAATTACTGTTGGAACAGACAAAAGAATCGATAAGACTGAAATAATGATGAAATAGCCCAGTTGCCAACACTCTTCCAGGGGAAAAGCAAATTTTTAAGCGGAATAATTAAGCGGCCAATTAATAGAAAGTAATAAATCAGAACATTGTAACCTGCATCAAACTTTTCTCTCACTGGATAGTGGCGCACTCCGAAAACAGCTGCATACCTTTTTGCCAACCCTTTAGGTACGCATCTTTCATCCGTTTACAAATACTTACAAACGCTATGCAACATATGCCAAATGTTATCGGTTATTGTAATTAAAAACTATATTCTATGAAAATCTTTCTGATGTCTTTATTTATCTGGCTGACAACTTTAAGCAGCTTCGGACAGGAAATAACTAAGAAAAATGCTTTGTCTCTGAGAATAGGTGGAGGTTTTATCATGCATCAGGATTTAATTTTTTCCCCTTTCATACATAAAGACTTTTCTTTAATGAACCTGGGGTTAGACTATACAAGAAAAGCTCATTTTTTTCAGAAAGTTAGCCTGCGATATGCAAATTTTAATCCAATGATTGCAGAACCTTATGAGTTTACAGTGCATGGCCAACCAAATACAGCGTATACTCACAACTTCAACTTAATTGATTTGGATTATCATTTCGGCAGGAAAATTAAAGAAACAAAAAATGCGTCAATTGCTGCCGGTGGTCTTTTTTCATCTGAAATCCAGGCTATGAATTATGTATATGGCAGGATTGGTAGTTTTGGGTATTTTGCTTCCTTTGGCTTAGGGGGCTTTGGGACTTACGAAAGACAGATTAGTGTAAAAAGCAAATTAGAGGCAACACTAAAATTGCCATTAGTTGCATGGCTTGCCCGATCACCCTATCTGGTAAATGATGATGAGTTTATTGAAAATATCAGTTCTCATTCCGGATTTAAAACCTTTGTGGCTTTTCTGGGTGATGGGCAAATGACTTTCTGGAACAAAGTACAAACGCTTGACTTTGAACTAAAATATAAATATAGTGTGGGTGAGCGGTGGGAATTTAGGGCTGCCTGTCTATCTGAATTTATTCACATGAGCCAACCTGGAAATCTGCTTTCATTGCAGAATTCCCTTAATTTATCAGCCACCTTTAAATTTTAGTTTCATGAAACGAATGAAGAAAATACCGGTCGTAACGATTTTATTATTTTCAATAATTAGCTGCGGGAAAATATTTGTTGAACCACCTGCCAATAATCCTGAAGCTATTTTTGAAAACCTGTGGACAACCTTTAATGAAGAATATGCACCCTTTGAAGAAAGAAATGTTAATTGGCAGGTTCAATATAACAGTTTTCGCCCCTTGGTAAATTCAACGACTACGGATGACGAACTGTTTTCTATTATTTCACAAATGTTAACATCATTAGATGACGGACACGTTACATTAACTGCTCCCGGAAGGGATCTGTTTATTTCCAATAAAATCAGAAATGAACTCATTGATGACGAACTATTCAGTATCCCGGTTGTAAAAACTTATCTTGAAACAGGGTATAAAGATGGAGAAGAAAACAGCTACATCTATGGTAAAATAAAATATGAGTGTCGGAAAAGATAAACAAAAGTATTATCTTATTCGAAACAAAAATGACATGAATCTAATCAATTTCATAGAAAGCTTTCCAGACGAGGCATCGTGCAGGAAGAAGTTCAAAGAGAT
>JAAZCB010000329.1 GCA_012513545.1 Clostridiaceae bacterium | reverse complement strand
GCTTCAATAATATTCCTGGTAATACCGCAAAAGTATGTTGAAGGAATCCTTGGTACTGTTTCGGGAATCAGTAGCGCGGATTTAGGGAAAACGAGCTACAGCACGCGTATCAAACAGCTTACAGTAGAGAAGCTGAATAAGTTTTCAAGAGCCTTTGCAGAACTCTCAAAAACTTTTACCGAGATATCAAAAACAAGGGAACCGACAAACAAGCAGGACATATCCGTCTTGTTTGACAGGGTAGCCGATAAGGTATGCAAAGATTGCAGTCTGTGCCTTCATTGTTGGGACAGAAATTTTTACAATACCTATCAGGTAATGTTTAAAGTAGTTGAATCCCTCGAGGAAAAAGGATGGATCAGTGAAGATGATATACCGGCATACTTTATGGATAAATGTGAAAGGATAGGAGATTTTGTCCGGCAGGTTAATAACGTATATGAAATATTTAAAGTTGATCTGGTTTGGAAAAACAGAGTGGGTGAGAGCAGGGGGCTTGTATCCCAACAGCTGGACGGACTTTCAAAGGTTGTTTCAAATCTGGCTCTTGAAATAGGAAGCCAGGTCAAATTCAGGAGTGACATTGAGGATATACTTATGGCAGAACTTGATAAGGCTGGCATAAAGACTAATGATGTACTGGTGTTTGAAAACAAATGGGGCAAGTATGAAATTACAGTTTTTCTTAAAGGCTCAATTGAAAGGGGCAGTTGTATGAATACTATAGAAAATATAACTTCGGATACTGTTGGAAGAAGAATGGCCGAGGCCAGGGGCGAGTATTTTGACAGTATGGTAAATGGGGCTTACAGTTTCAAACTTGTGGAGGAGGAAACCTACAGTATTACTACAGGGATAGCAAGGCTCCCAAAATGTGGAAGGGACATATCCGGGGACAATTACACCTTTATGGAAACAGGTGACGGACAATACATTTTAGCTCTCAGCGATGGAATGGGGTCGGGATATAAAGCTTCCATGCAGAGCAAGGTTGCAATAAGCCTTTTGGAGCATTTTATGGAAACCGGTTTTGATAAGGATACGGCAATTAAACTTATTAACTCCATACTTGTACTTAAATCGGAGGATGACTCCTTTGCCACAATTGATTTAACAGCAGTAGACTTGTACGATGGAAAAGTAGAATTTGTAAAGATCGGGGCAGTTCCAACGTTTATTAAAAGAGGAAATAGCGTGGAAGTAATTAAGATGGTGTCACTTCCTGCTGGAATCCTGAGTAATATTGAAACAGAGCTTGTCAGCAAAAATGCTGGCAACGGAGATTTTATAATAATGGTAACGGACGGAATTATAGACGCCTTTAATAATGATGACGGAGGCGAACAGGATTTAATAGGTTTTATTGAGGACATAAAGAGTATAAATCCCCAGGGAGTTGCAGAATTAATACTCGGAGAGGCTTATGCAAGGAGTGGTGAAAAACCTTCGGACGATATGACAGTGCTTGCAGCAAAGATATGGAAAAGAAACTAAGAAGGAGCTCATTTCCACTTTGTGTTGTGTAGCGTTTCAAAGGCTTTGCTTACTGCAATAATCACTGTCAACATATTAAACTGGTTTTGATTCGCTGCTTAGTATTAATGTATAAATTTCACTGACTTGTTACAAACTATCTCTGAATATATTTTTCGGAGGATAAATATGGTATGTGATGATACAAAAAGAGTTATTATAATTAAAAATATAGAATCAAATTTAATAGAAGAAGCTATTATTGTATTAAAGAGAAAACCTGAAATAAGCGGTAAAGGCCTTAAAACAGTGTTTTCCAGGAATCCTGAAAGCCATAGTCATAATGCGCTGATAATTAAAGAGGCTGAAGACATAATAAATAATTATATGAAGGGAAAAAAAGGAGCGGATTTTTCGGAAATTGAATTAAATTTAAGGCCTTGCCGCTCAAAAAAAATGTTAACAAATACATTTATAAATTTTGCTTTGATATCTGGTATCGCAGGGCTGGTGTATATGGTCTGCAGATTTTTTTAGTGCCGTACACAGTTGGTATTAAGGGGATAAGCATAATATGTAATGATGCACGGTTTGTTAATAAAAAACACTTGCAGTGTATCCGGCCGATTTTTATACATTGATTTTACAGAGGCAAAGATGTATTATTTATGGTATAAGGATAGTATCTTCGTGCTATCTTTTACCTGTTGGAAAAAACCAAATGGCAGAAACTTAAGGGGAATTGGTTGTGAAATTATTAGACATATTATTGTTTCCGAAATCTTTTTATAAAAAGATTTCGGATAAACTTTTTACTTTGTATCTGGGTATTGTATTAGTTGGTTTATATAATATAGGCTTTGCTTTAGTTTTGAATAACAGGCTCGGACTTTTTTTCGCAAGACCATATGTTTTCCTGGTTTATAATATTTCTCTTGCACTCTGTTTAATATTTCTGCTCGGACTTGTGGATGTAGTATTTTTTTCTATTCCTCTCTTTGACATATTCAAGTTTTTCAGGATAAAGGAAAGAATTGTCAATATAAAGGGCTTACTAATAAAACTGATGAAAGTATATGTGGTTTCATATTTTTTGATTATACCCGTAAAAATGATTGCTGCGGCAATCGGATTAAACGGCAGGGATTTGGTGGGCAGCTTTGTGGCTCAGGGCTCAATTGTCATTCTCATCAATTATGTCCTGATACCATTATGGCATTCAGCAATTCTGGCTCGGGGCATTAATACAATTTACAATTTTGACGATCGTATTAAGGGTATTGTTTTTATGGTCATATATTCCTGGAAGACACTTCTTGGATTCGCATTGGGACTGTCAGTTGAAAAGTGGATATTGCTGTTATTCAGATAACTATGCTGCGAATAATAGCCGGAATTATTTCAAACAGGAGAAAAAGGCGGTCATTTTTAATCCGGTGCTGGCAGAGTAAATAAAAAATACTCCGGTGTTAGGGGCGGTGAGTTAAGAAAACAT
>JAAZCB010000328.1 GCA_012513545.1 Clostridiaceae bacterium | reverse complement strand
TAAAAATCAGGATTTGAATTGTTGTAAAAAAGCCTGCATACCTGACAAATTCCGCAGCTGCCGTCTTTATCCCTCTCACTGCAAAGCAGCAGGGCTGAAAAAATCTTTGCTACCGATCTCTTCCCAATACCATTAGGTCCTGAAAAAATGTACGCATGTCCTATTTTATTATTCTCCAATTGTGTCTTAAGGCTTGTAACTATTTCCTTTTGCCCTGCAATGTCATTAAAATTCACGTCACACCCCGTAACCAAGTAATTTATTGAGTTTATAACACTATAGTGAAAGGTCTAAGACCAGTCCCCTGATATCCTCAATTCTCTGAAGAATTCTTATATTATCTTTTTCAGTATTTAAGACATCGTTTGTAAGAGCATCCAACTCCTCATTTATCTTCTTTACAGTGGCGAACACCTTAAACCTTCCTCTTCTGTCCAGGCGGCTGTCTTTTGAAAACTTGCGGGAGTTGTTCAAGGCTTCATCAAGGAACTCTGATATAAGACTCTTATATATTTTCAGTTCCCTTAAATCTATTTTTTTACTGAGTTTTTCACCCTGTTCCTGTATCTGTCCAACCAGAAGCTGTATTCTCTCCTCTGCGCTATGATTTTCAAAGTGTCTCAAATGGCTTTTAAACGCTGTTCCACTGTTACTTGAAACTTTTTTGTCATCCATTCCGGTAATGTCATGTACTTTTGCAGAATTACCCACACCTTCTCTTATTTTCATAGCTTACACGCTCCCAAATAAACTATATTCAATTTTTATTAATTTCTGACAAAATCAATCTGTCATCCTGTCCAGCCAGCCCTTTACCTCCTCGAAGATCTCCTCAACAGACCTGTTGCCGTCTATGGTTTTTATCCTTTCGGTATAAATCCTCGCAAGATCCCTATAGCCGTTGTAAACCCTGACATGAAAATCAAAAGCTTCTTTTTCGATTCTGTCTGCCCCGGTTGTCGCTATTCTCCGCAAAAGAGCAGTCTTCGGGTCTATATCAAAGAAAAAGGTCAGGTCGGGCTTAATTCCATTCAAGGCAACCTCATTGATCCCTTCTATGGTTCTTAAATCTATTCCCCTGCCAAAACCCTGATAAGCATAACTTGAATCGACAAACCTGTCACAAATAACTATCCTTCCGGCTTTAATCGCTGGCTCTATGAGTTCATTTACCAACTGGGCGCGAGCAGATGCATATAGCAGCATTTCTGTTGTCTCTGACATCTCAGTGTTTTCCGGAGCAAGAATTAAAGACCGGATTTTCTCTCCAATGCCCGTCCCTCCCGGTTCTCTTGTAACTACTACCTCATAGCCCTTTTCTCTAAGATAGGCTTCCATTAATCTGATCTGAGTTGTTTTTCCTGAACCGTCAGTTCCCTCTGTTGTAATAAACAAACCGTTTTTCATCAGCGCCCTCCGTTACAGTACTTCTATTTCAAGATTATCCGATACCCCGTTTACAACCCCACCGGCTTCAATTATAAGCTCTATATAGCGGATTACATCCCTCGATACAACCTCTCCGGGACATATTACCGGTATTCCGGGTGGGTAGGGAGTTACAATATCCTTGCTTATCCTTCCTTCAGCCTCTTTAAGCTTTATTCTTACAGAGCCCGCTTGCATAACTTCCCGGAGTCCCAGCTTTTGCATTGGAATTTCGGGTTCCCTAATATATATATCGGTAAATTGAGGATGTTCCGTTAAACTTCTTTCAATGCCACGCAATGCCACATAAAGCCTGTTAAAATCGTCCTCTGTATCTGCGGCTGTAGTAATACACACTATATTAAAAAGATCTGACATTTCTACATGTATATTATACTTTTTTTCAAGGATTTTTCCAACCTTAAAACCAGTCTTTCCTGTTTTTGCAGCATTAATAACCAGGCGTGTTCTGTCAATACACCCATTGGCTCCGAACTCACGTGATAAAATTCTGTATCCGGTTTCCCCATAAACTTTCTCTTCAAATGCTTCAAGCTTTTCAAGAAGTCCACCAATCAAAGACTCTCCCCTGTCCTGCATTATAGCCCGGGCAATATCAAGAAAAGCCATAATAATGTAGGAAGGGCTCGAAGTCTCAATTATCCTCAGGTAATACTTAAGCATACCAATATCAACCCTCGAACCTTTGACATGCAGATATGCACCTTGTGTAAAGGCCGGGAGAGTCTTATGCGCACTTTGAACACAAATGTCAGCATCATACTCAAGTGCCGAACAGGGGAGCCTGTCTGAAAATTTCAAATGTGCTCCATGGGCTTCGTCCACAATAAGAACCTTGTTAAAGGAATGAACAAGCTCGCTTATAGCCTTTATATCACTGCAAACTCCATAATAGTTAGGTCTTGTTATTAGGACACCGGCTGCCTCCGGATTGTCCAGAAGGGCTTTTTTAATAACTGCTGCTTCTATCGCTGTAGTTATCCCAAAACTCCTGTCAAATCCAGGCTTAACGTACACAGGTCTGACTCCTGCAAGCATCATTCCTCCAATAACCGACTTATGGCAGTCTCTTGCAACTATAAGTTTATCTCCGGGCTTGCAGATTGTCATTATTGCTGCCTGAATTCCACATGTTGAACCATTTACCAGGAAAAAGGCATGGTCTGATCCGTATGCCTCTGCAGCCAACTGCTGAGCTTCCTTTATAATTCCAGTCGGGTCGTGTAAATTGTCAAAGGCTGGTATTTCAGTCAAATCAAGCAAATGAAGGTCTCCTAAAAAATTCACAGGAATACCCTTTCCTAGTTTATGACCCGGCATATGAAAAATAGCCGGATTTGAACAGGAATACTCCCTTAAAGCATTAAACACAGGTGTAATAAGATTCTTAATGTTTAGTCCCTCCAAAAATCAGTTTCCCCAACTATATGGTTTATGTTAGCAAGAGCTGATAATTAAGCGTAAAAGCCTTTATTACTATTATGATATCAATATCAAAATATCTTAATAAACCATATACTGCAAAGTATAAGCATTCTATAGTGGAAATCAACTGCTACTTAGATTTAATTATTTGGGAATAACCTACTTTTCAATCAGCCAGGCTGAAGTTATCCTATGATTGGGGAACTTATCATGTACTACTTTTTTTGCCTCTTTGACACTTGAAGCATACACTTCTTCATTTTCCTTCTTATCAAACTTCGAGCATGTTTTCTTTTCGGTATGCCAAACCCTGTAAAGCCTAATGTTTTCTTTCGCACACATTTCTTACTACCTCTATCAAAAAAATTGATATAAAATATCTTTAATTATATCACTTTTTTACGAATTTTAAAAATTATTAATTACATTTAAGCAAAAATTATGTAGAAAATTCGTATATTTTAGCATATTATGCGATCTATTTTACAAAGTTCAATAATGGTGCGCCAAATCATATTACTTAATGTATTAATTGCCCTCCCAATAAAAAACAATAGGACCAAAGACTCTCGTTTACAGTCCTAGTTTATTTAGCCGTTAAGACTATTGTACTAAAATGGTTGCTAATAATATAATTATTATGTTAACCAATTTAATAAGGAGGGTATCCTATGAAACACAAAAAGCGTCGATTCATTGTCTTCTCAATCGTCTTTCTTCTCATACTGGCATCTGGTCCTATTTCACCCGAAGCAGCACCCAAAAACAAAGTTACCCCCACCCCGAATCCCGTTGCATATACCCCTTCACCAATCAGGTCACTAAAAGTTCAATTTTACAACTATTACAGAACAGGCTCAATCGAAACAATATATCCCGAAATACGTATTTATAATACAGGAACCTCCAAGATCAATTTAACCGACGTAAAAGTAAGATATTATTATACAATAGACGGAGAAAGGTCACAAAACTACTGGTGTGATTGGTCCACCAATGGAAGTGCAAATGTTACCGCAAGTTTTGTTAAATTAGCCTCCCCGCTTCAAAATGCCGACCACTACCTGGAAATAGGTTTTAAGACCGGCGCCGGAACTCTTGACCCGGGTAAGCATGTTGAAATTCAGTCGCGCATTGCAAAAAGCAATTGGTCAGCTTATACCCAGACAAATGATTATTCGTTTAATGCAACTTCAACCGGTTATAATGACTGGGTCAAGGTACCCGCTTATATAAATGGTGTTCTGCACTGGGGTACAGAGCCTGCGAACAAAGCAACTCCTTTACCAACTACTGTCCCTGCGCAGACTCCAACACCTACTCCTTTGCCCACTCCTACTCAAACTTTGACCCCAACACCTACCCCTTTGCCCACTCCTACCCCAACTTTGACACCAACACCTACCAAAAAAACTAAAAAAGTCCTTGGCTTTACAACATATTACTATCAAGGGGATAAATCCTCTTATAACTCAATACAAAACAACGTCAATTCCATTGATGAAATAGCAACAGCCACACATATTACTGATGGTTCAGGAAATATTACCGGTATAATTCCTGCCGAGCAAATCACTTTATCTTCTAAAAACTCCATTAAGCCTCTTCTTTTGGTAGGTAATAACTTCGACGGTGAAGTAGCAAAAACTCTGCTTGAAAGCACTAAAAATAAAAGTAATTTTATAAATAATCTGCTTTCTATTATGAAAGCAAACGGTTATAAGGGAGTAAATATAGATTTGGAGGGCATTTACGTAGTAAACAGAAATGATTACACAACATTTTTGCGAGAAGTTTACAATAAACTGAGCCCTCTTGGCTACACTGTTTCCGTGTCGGTGCCTGCGAAGGTATATGATTATCCCGGAAACACCTGGAATTATGCATACGACTACGCCCAAATCTCAAATTACGCAGACCATGTTCTTTTAATGACATATGATGAACATTATCCGGGAGGCTCCCCCGGTCCGATAGCCTCAATAAATTGGGTCAAAAATGTCTTAAACTATGCTGTCACAGTAATACCAAAAGAAAAAATTTATCTTGGAATAGCTGCCTACGGCTATGAATGGTCAAATTCAACAACAAAAGCATATTCCGTCAAAGGCTGCTATAATCTTGCTGCTGCAAACGGAGCTCAGATCATGTGGAATGATGTTAGCAAAAGCCCATATTTTAACTTCGTAGATATTTACGGATACAATCACACCGTATGGTTTGAAAATGCGTATAGTTTAAGCAGCAAGCTTGATCTTGTTAACTCTTTTAATATTGCAGGAATTGGTATATGGCGTCTTGGTCTTGAAGAACCAGACTACTGGGTTAATATCAATGAGAAAATCAGATAGATGAAATAAAAAAATAAGTGAACTCGTTCAATATTAAGAACGGGTTCACTTATTTCACAGTATTATTTATAAGAAGCTATTTCAATAACGGAATCAAACGGAATTTAAGAATCTAAGGAATTTCCAGTTCATCAACTTCCTTAAGTCCATCAATTTCATTTGCCTTCACCATCCCCTTTGACAGGGTGTAAAAGTTGTTGCCTATATATAAAATTCTTTCTATAAATCTATCAGAGTAATAGTAATTACCGGCTTTCAAATAATCCTTCTCATCTAAGTGAGTAATCCTTCCTTTTAATGAAAATCCCTTTTCAAGGTCTATGTTATAAATATATGCGCCTTGATACGCAAACTGCCCATACATAAGAGCTTCATCCTGCTTGTTCCGGCTGTTTTCCCTGTCCACCTCCATAAGCGTAACCGGAAACGCAAGCAGATTCTTCTCTTTGGAGAACAGCAGAGCTTTATGATTGCGTAATAGCTCGGAATCGGTTCCTCTATCTCCTATTACTTGTGAAAATTTCTGTACAGGATTGTTTACGTCAGTTACATCAAACAGAGCTATCTTCATACCCTGATAGTAAGCATTGTCATATACCTCTACAGAATCCTTTCCAAATCCAATAATATGATTCTCGTCATAAGGATGCAAATAATCACTGTATCCGGGTATCTTAAGCTTTCCAAGTATTTCGGGCTTCTCAGGGTTCTTTAAGTCAATTACAAAGAGCGGGTCAACCTTTTTGAAAGTAACGATATAACCACGGTCTCCCATAAACCTTACAGAATAAATGCTTTCGCCCGGTGCTATATTCTCTATCTTTCCTCTTATATTCATGGTGTCATCAAGGATATACAGGTTATTTTTTGAAATGTTGCTTCCTGTACCCCATGTTTCGCCGGAGGTTGTTGCTATCCGGAAGTACCCGTCATTTTCATCCATTGAAAACTGGTTCAGTATGGAACCGGGAACTTCACCCTTGTTTAAATAGGTAACCCTGGTCCCGTCAAGAGAAAACTTATATACTTCAGTTAACCTTTCAGAACTTTGCTGGAGAATAGAAGTTGCTGCCTCCACCATTAATCTGTTTTCAGGTGCTGTCCTGACAAGCGGTCTGACCACATTGCCTAAATTATAATTTGTTACCGCAACATACAAATTTTCAGTTGAAGCATATATATTCTGACCTGCTCCAAGGAAGGTCTGAATGTTTGCCTTCTTACTGTTTTTTACATCAACTGCTGCAATAGTAAGGTAATTCGATTCGGCCGTACCTGGAAAATATCTGATATCCGGGCATTCAATCTCAATATATTTTTCACTTACAGCTGTATCTTTATAGCTTGGAGTTTCTATACGGACTTCATTATTAAGATAATAGGTGTTCATATCTTTGTTGGCTACGATATAGAGTATTGAACCTATCTTTCTTGATGATACATAATAGCCTTCAACTTCTACTTCTCTTGTTTTCCTGATTTTCGTCCTGTCACTTATATCGCAAATAATTGCCTTGGTAGTCATTTTAGGGCGATAATAAGGCTTAACCGCTGAGCTGCCATCCTCCGGCATGTATTTATAATCAGTCTGCTCATAATAACTGCCTATAGCTGTAAGTACATCCCCATCGATATACATTTCCTGAGGGTTAAAACTATCATTCTTGAAATCAAGAATACTCATTATCTTCATACCCTCTTCAGAATAGGTGTCTTCAGATACGGAATCATAGGCTTTTATTATAATTATGCGATTATTATTTACCTGGTAAATATAGTCTCCGTCAGTTTTTACAACATCCGCTTCATCAACCCCTTCAACCTGTATGTTGGTAGTTGAATAATCCCCGGAAGCACCCGCTGCGCTCCCTTCATCCGTGGCCTTACTTGCCGAAGGGGCAGCTTCTAAAGACTTTCTTTCCATTCCTGAATTGTCTATCGAATTAGTAGTTAATATTTGTTCAAAAGCAAAAGCCAAATCCATATCATAGTAACCGTTATAAGCACCTTTGCTTTCAAACAGCTTTTGAAGCTCCTCATATGAGCCAACTACAGGAAGATTGTTTACCTTTGCTATAACTTCATCAATCATGGATTTGTCTTTTCCGGCATCAAAAATATTATCCATGTCGCTTATAACAATAAGTCCCCTGTCATAAAAAACCTTTTTCCCCAAAGCTTCAGCAAGCGCTCTTAACGGCAAATAGGTTCTACCATCGTTGATTTGGGCAGCTACATCAAGCTCAATGCTTTTATTTCCGGCTTTCATGGTCTTGCCGCCTACAACAAGGCTTATTATTTTACCGCCAAGCTTAACTGTAACTATTGCTGTTTTTGCGTCCCAGCCTACCTCCGCCCCAAGGCTTTCGGAAATAAACCTTACCGGAACCAGTGTCCTTCCGTCTTTTACAAAGGGCTTTACCTGAGCATTTTCAGGATCAACCTGCTTCTCTACATTATTTACATATGCCTGGGAACTCCCAACATATAAGGCTATCGCATTTTTAAGACGCTCTTGCGAACTTAAGGAGCTTGCCTTGATTCCTTCACCGCCTGCAAGCGAGAAATGAATTGAGATCATAATAACAACCATAACAACCAAAGCACTGACTACTTTTAACAGTTTACTCATATGTACACTCTCCTTTCATCATACCATTTTATATTGACGAAACTAAAATAAAAAAAGTTCCTGATAAATGCCGCGGTGACATAAGAAAACAT
>JAAZCB010000327.1 GCA_012513545.1 Clostridiaceae bacterium | reverse complement strand
TTCATCGGTAAAATCATTTTCAAACACATGGGAAAAAGAAGTTGCATCAACTAAAAGTTCATTCCGCCGACGAGTGAACCGCGTGTAAGCTGGGCTATTTATTTGTTCTCTGAATAGTTCGAGTATTTTCCTGATAACTTCAATGAGTTGGTAATGTTGGATTGCGGATAAACCATGTAACCTGTTGATATGCTTAAAATCGTTACTCATAAAGTTATAATGCGCGGTTCCACTCAAACCAGTTCGCCTTGCAGCACGACCAATTTCCTGTATATAATCACATACATTGCCAGTAGGTGCAAAATGTAAAACTAATTCGATATCATCAATATCAATTCCCATCCCAAAAGCCTTCGTAGCAAGCATTACTATTTTTTTACGAGTTATATATTCATTGAAACTGTCATCCTTTTCATATTTATCCATCTGACCATGGTAAATGGTGACAAATTCGTAAAAATCTTTAGTATGGCAATAACGGTAGAATCGTTTGATTAATTGCACTGTTGGAAAGTAAACAAGAACACGTTTGTTTAAAATGATTGCCTGTTCAATTTTTTCTGCGAGTTGTTCAAATTTTCTGAGTTCGTATTCATCACGACCAGGTATTTTTTCGCTTCGCTCGAAAACGACATCAAGATCCTCACGCCTTACAATTCCAAGATAAGTCAATGGTGTAAATAAATTAAGACTATCTTTTGTATCCTGGTACATGTTTTCTATTCCACCATAAATACTCGTCGCTGTAAACGTTGCCACTACAAATGAATGCCCTTTTCGCTCTTTCTGTTTTTTTCTCAGTTTTGCAACATGATCACCGAGATACCAGTAGTCGGGTCTGAACTGCTTTCCCCAGGTTGTCACAATGTGTGCTTCATCAACCACAAGCAGCCCTATTTTTCTTTCACCGATAAGCATTTCGATATCACTCCGACTTAAGAGTGTTTCTGGTGAAATGTATAGGATGTTGCAAGTACCTTCTTTTACTTCCTCTATAATTTCCTGTTTTAAAATAGGATTTATATCAGAATTGATGGTTCTTGCACTAATGTAATTTTTAATTTTCAGGCTTGCTACCTGGTCTTTCATCAAGCCAATCAGAGGAGATATTACAATTGTAAGCAACTGGTGGTTTTCTGCTAAAAAAATTGCTGGAACCTGGAACATAACTGATTTTCCTGCGCCAGTAGGTGCAGTAACAAATACATCTTTGAAAGTCTCACCACCAATGCATTTTTCACATTGCTCAATTACCACCGTTACAACTTCTTCTTGTGAAACATGAACTATTTTTTTTGTTCCATTTTCAAGTTCTGCGATATCATAACATTTGAGTGTACGAAAATCATTGTATCCCCAATATTTTTTAAGAATATCTTTAAACTCAGAACGTTTCTTATATACATATTGGTAAGGTGCTGATTGCGACAGAATAAACTTTGTTGAATTGTAGACTTCTGCTAATATCGAAATTTTGCGCAAATAATGATGTTTAATTTCATTTTCAGCTTCAATGCGCAAAAAGTAAGTACCACAACTAGCATTTTGTACTTTTATGACAAGGTCCAGGTAATCAAGCTCCGCGTAAATAGTATGAATTTGTTCTGATGTTTGTTTCTGCTCCTGTTGAAAGTTGTCACCCTCATTCCACAAGCTGATGATTGTATAATTGCTGGCGATACCAATAGGATTATATACAACATAATACTTATTATTTATACATTGAAGATTGGAATATATTTCGAGATATCTCGACAGATCACCGATCTCCTGTTCGTTATTTTCAACTTCTTTATCGAAATGTGTTAAGAGTGCATCCAGAATATTTTGTTCAATATTCACCCCAAGAGGGTAAAATGATGAATACAAGTTATTATCGATAATAATTATTCTTTTGTATTGTTCTATCACAAATTTTTCTAAAACAAGATATTCATCAAAGGTAAGATACTTTCTCTTACTTTGCGCGAATTGTATAAAGCTGTGTAATTTATTTATGACAACAGTAGTTAGGTTGATCTCTTCACCAAGAATCTCAAACG
>JAAZCB010000034.1 GCA_012513545.1 Clostridiaceae bacterium | reverse complement strand
GGTTAGCTTGTTTACAAGTGTAATAACAGCTTCACCGGTTTTGTCAGATATCACATAATTAAAATAATCTGAAAAGCTGCTAAAATTTTTTAAATAAAGAATGTTCTGCAACCTGCCTACTACAAGAGCCTTCTTCTTTTCACTCAGGTTTATTCCATAATTACTCTTGATATATTCGGTCAATTTAGAAAACTCTTTATCTGTGATATTTACCATCTTAACCCCACCACTTAAAATATTGGTATATTAATTTATTTTGCTTAAATTATCACACTCATCATCATTGAGAAGCTTGTTGCAATCGAGTAATAGTTTCACTTCATCTCCGACTTTACCTATACCCTTTATATACTTGTTATTGAAACCGGTATTTGAATCAGGAGGTTCAACAATATTGTTCTCAGATATTGAAATAACTTCTGCAACGCTATCTACAATCAATCCTACTGACAACTCCTTGATATCAACTACAACAATGCAGGTTCTGTCATTATACTCTTTGAACTCCCTTTTAAACCGCAATCTTACATCCAGAACAGGAATAATCTTGCCTCTTAAATTAATTATTCCTCTTACATAATCCGGTAATTCAGGTACTTCTGTAATTAATTGTATTCCAATTATTTCTGTAACAAATTTTATTTCAATTCCATATACCTCGTTGCCAATTACAAACGTCAGGAACTTCCCCTTTTGTGTGTCCTCTTCAAGTTCGAGAATGTTATCAAGTATCTCTGCCATTTCCAATACTCCTTCCTCTTTGTAAATTAAAATAGTCCTGCAATATCCAGAATCAGACTAATATTTCCGTCACCTAACAGAGTACATCCCGATATACCTGTAACTTTCTTAATATATTTAGGCAGAGCTTTAACAACTACCTGCTGTTCTCCAAGTAATGCATCTGCAAATATACATATTGTTTTTGCATCATTTTCCACCATAATAACGATTCCATCATTAATATCGGTTATTTCAGTTTTTATCTTATAAAAAGAATGCAGCCGTAAAACGGGATAGCACTCTCCTCTTAACATAATGAGCTCATTTCCCTCAGTATCCTGTATAATTGCTTCATTTTTCACCCTAAAAGACTCTTTTATTGATATGGTAGGAATTGTATACCTTGTTTTACCCACAGCAACTGTCATTCCATCAATAATTGCAAGAGTCAGAGGAAATTTTATGTACAGGATTGTACCCTGGCCTGGAATGCTGTCAACTTGAACTGTACCTCCGACTGTTTGAATATTTTTTATTACAATATCCATTCCTACGCCACGCCCTGAGAATTCTGTTACTTTTTCCTTCGTAGAAAAGCCGGGAAGAAAAATAAATGAGTATATCTCCTTATCTGTATATTCAGATTCAGGCTTAATGGCAAGACCATTCTCAACTGCCCTTTTAAGTATTTTATCCTTGTCAAGTCCTCTTCCGTCATCTTTAACAATAATCCATACATCTCCACCTGTATTTTTGGCCTCAAGTGTTAACTTTCCATAAGGTGGCTTCCCTTTGGCAACCCTTTCATTTTCTTCTTCAATACCATGATCAATAGAATTTCTTATCAGATGAATAAGTGGGTCGGAAATGCGTTCAATTATGTTCTTGTCAACTTCTGTCTCTTCCCCGATTATCTCAAGAACTACTGACTTGTTTAATTTCTTTCCCATATCCCTCACAATTCTGTTCATCTTCTGAAACGTCATTGATAAAGGCACCATTCGAATAGACATAACAGTATCCTGGAGCTCTTTTGTTATCTTATTAAGCTGTCTTGCAGCCTTATAAAAGTTATCAATCTGAAGCCCCTTAAGGTCAGGATTTTGTGTCACCATTGCTTCTGATATTACCAGTTCACCGACAAGGTCCATCAGCATATCAAGTTTTGAAATGTTAACACTTATAACGCTTTGTTTTCCAGAACCCGAAGATACATGTTCCTTTTTAGGAATATTTTGTGATTCCGGCACTTCATTAACTTTGTCTTTGTCATAATTTTCTTTTGGATATGCGTTTTCGACTGTTTCACTAAGTTCAATATTTATTCTTTGTTTTTTCAATAAGGGATCACTTTCAACATTGTTATCACTATTATCCGGTATTTCCTTGATGCTCTCCTGGAACATATCATCTGTTATATATACATCCAGACTTTTTAAAAATAACGTATGTGAAAGCCTGTCTTTAACCTCGCTAATTCCAAGGTTGGTCTTAAAAACCACTTTGAACCCATCTTTGCGTATTTTTTCGTCACTGTCATTTTCACTATTCATTACATCTTCAGGATAGTAGGAAATTATATCAGCTACTTCCTCAAGATCATGGATTACAGAAAAAGCTCTGATGTTCTCCATTTCACATTCATCATCGAAAAAGAGAAGCGCTTCATACTTATAATAATCAGAGTCAAATTTATCAGATGTTTTCTTTGAACTAATATAATACTTTTGTTCGTTTTCTTCACGACTTTCATTTTCTTCTTTAGTATTTTTGCCAGAGTCATTATTAATGCTTTTTAAAGAATCAAGATAATTGTTTATCATATTAACCAGGTGAGCTTCATCTCCGTCTGGATCCAAGCCGTTTTGAATTTTTGTTGTTTCATTCTTTATAAAATCGGCTCCATCCAAAACAATATCGATGATTTTTGTTGAATCAATAGTTGAAGGTTTTTTCTCCCTGAGATAGTAGAATAAATCCTCAATCGAATGAGCAAGGGATGAAATGTTGTCATACAACATCATTGCTGCAGATCCCTTTATGGTATGCATTATCCTGAATATCTCATTTATGGAAGCTTCAAAACTACTTTCTTTTTCACTGTCTAATAATGATTGCTCCAACTGATCCACCAGTTGAAAGGTTTCAAATATAAACATTTCCAGCATTGGCTCGCGTCCAGTATTATCTGACAAGTTATATCACTCCCGGCTTTATAATGTATTACAATACTTTGTTTAGAGAAGCACTATACAAAATGGTTCTCTTCACAGTTTTTCAATTGCTTTTACTACATAGTCTTCTTTAAACGGCTTAACAATAAAACCTTTAGCACCTGCGACAACAGCTTCTTTGACGAAACACTCCTGTCCCATCGAAGAAATCATGACAATTTTTGCATTTGGATCAAATTCCTTAATCATTTTTACTGCTTTTATGCCGTCACAAACAGGCATTGTTATATCCATCGTTACAATATCCGGCTTCATTTCCTTATACTTATTTAAAGCTACAAGCCCATTTTCTGCTTCTCCGATTACCTCAAATCCATTCCTTTCAAGCATCATCTTCAATGATGTTCTCATAAAATTCGCATCATCAACAATCAAGACCTTTTTCATTTTTTTCACACTCCATAGAAAATATTTGGTTTTTCGGAATCAAGTAAACCTTGCATGAGGTCGGAACCAGTATATCGTTTGTTCCTGATATTACAAGTTTTAAGAAACAGCTTAACACTGCATTTTTCACATTTATGAATCTGTTTTCGTTTTATTTTATTTGAAGTTTTTTTTTTTATTTATTATACTATAATTATGTATTTGCCAGTAAAAAATATATTTATCAGCGAGGTTAGACTTATGTTAAACTTTTTAGGTATTGGAAGTGCATTTAACACATCTTTAGGTAATAACAGTGCATTTATCAAAAAACACAGCAGTATGCTCTTAATTGATTGTGGCAGTACAGTTTTCAACAGACTTCAAACACTGAATTTATTCGATGATACTTCCAACATCTATGTAGCAGTAACACATACTCATCCTGACCATGTCGGAAGTCTTGGGGAACTAATTTTTTATTCTCACTACGCATTAAACCATAAGCCCAGTCTTTTGTTTCCTGATAAAAGCCTGATAACTTCAATACTTTCGAATATGGGTGTGGATAAAAATTTCTATGAAGTTATAGATTCCAAAGAAATCCACATGTGCGACTCTTGTATTAGTTTTGATATTTCATTTTTCCCTGCTTCTCATGTAAGCTCCATACCTTCGTATAGTCTTCTGCTATATGAAGACAGTACCAGAATATTCTATAGTGGCGATTCAAACGAAGTCTTAAGTATTATGCTGGAAAAACTGCAAAATTCTGAAATTGATCTTTTTTATCAGGATACCTGTGGTCTTGATTATGAAGGCAATCCACATCTACACCTTGGCAAACTTGCCAATATTATCAAACCCGAATTAAGACACAAGGTTTACTGCATGCATATTGACCAGAAATTCAGCAGGGAAGAAGCACTTAACCTTGGTTTTAATGTAGTTAAAGCAGTTGATTTTTAATTTTTACACATTTATTATTTCGATATATACATTAAAAAGTCCTTCTTATTTACACATTTTATAAGAAAAAATAAAAAACAAGTATAAATTCACTTGTTTTTTTTCTTAACCTCTTTCGAACGAAGTGAAAGAGGTTAAAAAGGAGGGACTCGATGTCCCGTAGCTTTTTAATTAGGGCTATTTCCCGAAGGGAAATCCGGCAAAAAGAAAGGGACTCTAAGTCCCGCAGCTTTTTAAAATGAAAATTTATTGTTTTGACCAAACTAATTGGCAACTTTCAATTCCAATCTTAGTTTATCGGCAACCATTGCAATAAATTCAGAGTTGGTTGGTTTTCCTTTCCCAAGGTTGACAGTATAACCAAACAAAGAATCTATGGTGTCTACCTGACCTCTGCTCCATGCTACTTCTATGGCATGCCTTATAGCGCGTTCTACTCTGCTGGGTGTAGTATTATATTCTTTTGCGATGGACGGATATAATTGTTTTGTTATAGAGTTAATAACATCAAGATCTTTAACTACCATGATAATTGCATCCCTTAAGTATTGATAACCTTTAATATGAGCAGGTACACCAATTTCATGCATTATATTGGTTACTTCAGCCTCAAGATTCTTTGTCTGAGGAACATGCGGATGATACGCAGACCTCATGTCACCGATATGCTCGGATCTTATAACATTAGCCTGGGTAATACTTTTTAGCTGCCTTATTCTTGCAACAAGAACATCCATATCGAAAGGTTTAACGACATAATACTCAGCTCCTAAAGCTAATGCTCTCTGAGTTATCTTATCCTGTCCAACTGCTGAAAGAATTATAAATAGTGGTCTTTTTGCCATAGCTGTCGCGCCAACCTTTTCCAAAACGCCCAATCCATCCAGATGAGGCATTATAATATCGAGAACCGCGATATCAGGCAACTTGGAAGTAATGAGTTCATAAGCCTCAACTCCATCCCTTGCAACACCGACAACTTCAATATCATTCTGGTTATTAAGATATTCAAATAAAATATCACCAAACTCTCTGTTATCATCTGCTATTACAACCTGTATTTTCTTTGATGTCAAATTAACTCCCCCTTAACTTTTGTAAAAACATTTTAATCGGCTTCGTATAATATTATATTTTCCATTCGACAAAATTTCAAGAACTGTATTTCTATAATATATCATAATAGCTTAATATTTACATTATTAATGTCTTCAAGTATCTTTTAAATCCTTGAATATCCAGTATTTATTATACTTTCAAAAATTTTATTATTCTTAAAGAAAGACAAAAAATTCTCACCAATTACTCGGAAATAAGCGAAATTCCGGGAAATATGCAATTGCTGCCATATAATTTGGAGTTCCTTTTCACGGTTATAATTTACGGTTAATAGCAGATATTGCAGATGCTATTATCTTTCTTAACAAAAACAATTTTTTTGTGCAGCGATTCAAATAATTAGTCTTTGAAAATAATCTCTATCATCACTTTACCTGGCATTGATTCTCTACCTGGAATAATTAACCACCTTCTTTTCTACTCCTTCGACAACTATGTTTTTTACCATCCATTCGATAAAAATTCCATAACCCCGTGTTGGGTCATTTACAAGCACATGCGTCACTGCTCCCACCAGCTTGCCATCCTGAACTACAGGACTTCCCGACATTCCCTGTACTATTCCACCGGTAGCTTCAAGAAGTCTTTT
>JAAZCB010000326.1 GCA_012513545.1 Clostridiaceae bacterium | reverse complement strand
TCAAGTTAGAAGACGGGGGATCTGTATTTTATAAGGCTAAACGATTGGGCAAGAATGGTAAGCCTTTTAAAATGCTTAAATTCAGGTCAATGAAGGAAAATGCACCTGACATAAGAAACGCTGATGGCACGACATATAGTAGTCCAGATGATCCGCGGCTAACTAAGATAGGTAAAGTATTACGTGAGACAAGTATTGATGAACTACCGCAATTTTTAAACGTGCTAATTGGACAAATGAGCGTTCTTGGACCTAGACCAGATCCTATTGAATGGTTTGATAAATCATCAGAAGAAGCAAAGAAGAAATATTTAGTTAAGCCTGGGGTATCTGGTTATTCACAGGCATACTTTAGAAATACTCTGCCGCTGGAAGAAAAAAATAAAAATGAAGTTTACTATTTAGAACATATTTCTTTTTGGTTTGATATAAAAATATTCTTTAAAACCATAGAACGTGTCTTAAAACGCGGAGATGTTTATAGGGAAGATTTGTCTATTGTTAATGTTAATGTACCAAATAAAACAAATGAAGCGACAGTTACAGAAGAAAAGTAAATATATTTTTGAGGTGTAAAGGTGATTAAAAGTAAAGGCTACATACTTAAGGATCTGCATTGGGATACTCAATTCTTTGGTGTTAAGTGCCTAAGAGTTTACATAAAAGAACAACTTGTTGAAGAACAGTTTGAATCATTAAAGAAAGAAATAGAAAGTTATTCTTTTATTACTATTGACAATGAAAATGGTTCATATCAGAACAATCATTTACTTTGTGGATTAAATAATTGTTATTTGGTAGACGTTCCAGTTACATTTCGTTTTCCCATTGATAGTAAAACTGAAAATGTGACAGGGGTATCTATTAAAGAGAATTTTGACAGCAATTCAAAAATATTAAGTATCGGGAAAGATGCTTTTAAACTAGGTCGCTTTTATAAAGATGAGAATATTCCAGAAGGGAAAGCTAGTCAATTATATATTAACTGGCTAAAAAGCGCTTCTAATAGAAACGATAAGCGTTTTGTTATTGAAGAAAACTACAATGGATTTATTCTATTTTCCGAAACTGATGATAAGAAAGGATTGGAAATTGAATTAATAGCTACTGACAAGGACATTAGAGCCAAAGGCTATGCTAAACGAATGATTACTGCACTCAAGAGTTACGCAGCGAGCCGTGGTTATAAATATATTAATGTGGTGACGCAGGCTGATAATATTGCTGCAGTGAATTTATATAGTAGACAAGGATTTAAACTAATCAGCTGTATGTATACGTTTCATTGTTGGAAGAGGAATCAATAAATGAAAAAAGCTTTAGTTGTTTGTCATGTTGGGAGGCATATGCGTCTCTTTGGCCATGCAGATATTCGTGTACTTCAATCAATGGATTATGAAGTTCATTTCGCGTCAAATTTTAGTTTAGACATAGATAAAGCAGAAGATCATTCTGTAGTTTTGCATCAGGTCGATTTTAGCCGTTCTCCTTTATCACTAAAAAATTTAACGGCGCTAATCCAGATGATAAAGTTACTCAAAAAAGAAAACTATTCTCTAATGCATTGTCAGTCGCCAACTGGAGGTGTAGTCTCCAGGCTTGCTGCTAAAATCGTTGGGTTTAAACCAGTAATATATATGGCACACGGATTACCATTTTATAATGATGTTCACAATTTGCAAAATTCTATCATTAGGTTAATAGAAAGGGTTTGTGCAAGATGGACTGATTATATAATTACAATAAATCAAGAAGATTATGAAACAGCACTCAAGTTCAAATTACGAAAAGGTGGACAGGTGTTTAAGACACATGGGGTTGG
>JAAZCB010000325.1 GCA_012513545.1 Clostridiaceae bacterium | reverse complement strand
ACAAAATACACCAAATAAAGCTGAAAGAAAAAAACAACATTTAGATTGCTATAATTTAGCGAATAATAAAGCTAAATATTCAAGAGCTGTATTAAGAGAAGCAAAAAGAGCTAGAGCAGATGCTGCCACTATTAGTGAGATTAAGAATTATGTAAATTATTGGGAAATGAATTTAAAATTTACTTATAGGAAAATGAAAACATGTTGCTGTTTATAAAAATTGTTATTATTCTTGGTTTATCATCATTTTTGTGTGCCGCAGAAACAATCTCAGTTGTTCCTGATATCGATTTCCATATCAAGTATTATGATCAAGAGGGTATGTCAGGAGTTGTGAAAAGCAGTTTGCCATACAAAAAGAATGATATTTTTAAGAGACCAGACAGTTACTACTTTGTTGGTTCACAAGGTGGTAAAAAAATATTTCTGCCCGTGGTTGAACAGCCACTGGAAGTTTTGAATACAAATAATAACCTATGGGATATAGGTAAGGCATATCTTTGTTTTGATTCCAAAAGTATTTATTATATAGAGGCTTTTGGCTGGGGTGGTGACTTTGGAAAGAATACCCTGGAATCTTTCCCTGAAATGACTATATGCAGTGGTGTTGATTCGTTTGTTGAAGATTGTATTTTGTCGGAGAACGAAACTACCGCATATCTACTTCATGGTGAAAGGATTATACCAGAAAATATCGACACCGTAATTGACGATTTGGAATATATAAAATATTCCATTTTGGTTTACGATGTATTAAACAGAAAAAAAACAGACACAATCTTTATCGGTAAATTTAGGGAAACTTTTGGTTCGATTTCTGTTAAAGATAATAAAATTTACATAACATTAGATGGGAAACTTCTAGTAGTTAATTTAAAAGATAACAACAAGATTGATATTAAGGATTTCAAGAAAGATGTTTTCATTGAGGCGGTATTTGATGAAAAAATAGTTTACTCACTTGACGATTATACCCTTTACTGTGATGGTGAAGTAATAATCAAGGAATTTAAGTGTGTTGAATATTACAATAATAAACTACTGTGGGTAGTTGACAATAAGAACGTTGTTTATCTTATTGACAAAAGCTTGTCACCTAAAAAAATAGGACAATTATCAGTGAGTAATATTTGTGCTTCTGGCATATATGACTCTAACATGCTTTGGGTTCAGGAAAATAGCAAAGATAATATTAAGCTCCATACAATCGATATTGATGGAAAGTTAAGTATATGCTCAATAGACCTGCAATATTCTATTGATAATGGGTTTTATCTTGTAAGAGACAAGATTGGGAGAAACTAAGTGAGAAACTAAAGGTGTCCGTCCCAATCCTGTTCGGCACGGGGTTTGCTCTGTTGTTTAGTCGGGTGTATTTTAGCGGATTTTAGTGGGGAAATCGAGCTGTTTTTGCCCGTATTACTCAAAAACTCATAGATATATAAAAGCTGTATAGATTACGATTTAATTCAGGAAATTGCTTTGAATTTTGTGTGGAATAGCCAACGGCACAGATATGATAACCACCCGCCTGAGGCGGACCCTGCTCCGGCGCGAAGGTCACGAAGGAATCATTAAAACTTCGTGATCTTCCGAACTTCGTGGTAAAAAATGAAAACCACGAATCGGCACGAATCCCGATATATCGGGACGCGAATAATTATTCGTGAAAATTCGTGTGAATTAGTGGTTGTTGAATGTTTTTT
>JAAZCB010000324.1 GCA_012513545.1 Clostridiaceae bacterium | reverse complement strand
TAAAAAAGGAATTTGTGCTAAAGTTAATTTTTGCTACGGGGATAAGGTAATCAGTCAACTGAAGGGTGGAATGGAGAACCATGACTGCTTCTATATGAGAAATTACGAACAGGAAGAAAAGGTCACTGATTTTCTTGTGGAAGCTGGCATGAGGATAAAGTCGGACATGTTGATTCTCGAGGATGACGGGAGGATTGCAGAATTTCTTAGTGAAAAGCTTGGGAATCTTGGGAAGCTGGCTGAAATATATTATTCGCAAGAGTTTAAGAAAATACAGATAAAGACGGTTAGAAGCGTAAAAATGGGAGTAAGTGTTAATTCTAATTCAAACCTCCTTGAATTCAATTTTGAATTAGACGATTTTGATGACAGTGAAATAAACAGTTTTTTTAATTCAATAAAACAGAAGAAAAGATATTTCAGACTGAAAAACGGGGCTATTCTTAAGCTTGATAATAGGGGCCTTATTAGTGTTTCAGAGCTTTTGGAAAGTTTAAACCTTGATAACTATGCCTTTAAGAATGGTACTTTAAACCTACCCTTAAACAGGGCTTTGTTTATTGACAGCTTCTTAAGCGAGAAAAAACCTGAGGGTTTTAAAACGGACCACAGGTTCAGGACTTTGGTGGAGAATATAGCTGAGCCTGTAAGTATTGAGTATTCTCTGGAGGAAAAGCTTGATAAAGTTTTGCGTGAGTACCAGAAATTTGGACTTAGATGGTTAAAGGTACTTTCAATATACGGGTTTGGGGGAATACTTGCAGATGACATGGGGCTTGGCAAGACCCTTCAGGTTTTGGCTTTCATAAATATGGAAAAGAATAACTGCAAAAGACCCTGTCTGGTTGTTGCTCCTACCTCCCTTATTTATAACTGGAAGTCTGAGGCATTGAAGTTTGTTCCTGATTTAAAGGTTGAGGTTATATATGGTATAAAGGCAGACAGAAAAAAAGCTTTATGCATGGCCGCAGAGGCTGATATTATTGTAACCTCTTACGGGTCCTTGAAAAGTGATCTGGAACAATACAGCAGGATGGAATTTTCTTATGTTTTTATAGATGAAGCTCAACACATAAAAAACCCGAATACACTAAATGCCAACAGTGTAAAAAGTCTTAAGGCAAAAGGGTGCTTTGCGCTGACAGGTACTCCCATAGAGAATTCATTAACGGAGCTATGGTCAATATTTGATTTTATAATGCCGGGCTATTTGATGAATTACAGTGGTTTTGTTTCAAAATTTGAGAGACCTATAGTTCTAAACAATGACAAAGAAAGGTTGAATACACTTTCTAAATTTATAAGGCCGTTTATATTGAGAAGGCTGAAAAGTGAAGTGTTAAAGGAATTGCCTGAAAAGATTGAGAGCCTGGTAGTATCGGATATGACCAGGGAACAAAAGAAGCTTTATTATGCGTATGTGAAGAAAGCAAGGGAAGAAATTGACGTCGAGATTAAAGAAAAAGGAATAGAGAGAAGTAAGATAAAAATACTGGCATTATTGACAAGATTAAGGCAGCTTTGCTGCCATCCTTCCATGTTTGTTGAAGATTATAAGGGTGGAAGCGGAAAACTTGAAACGCTGCTGGAAATAGTTGGTGATTCAATAGACTCTGGACACAGAATGCTTTTGTTTTCGCAGTTTACGTCAATGCACAGGATTATTGGTAAAGAACTTACCGGTTTAGGCATTGAGTATTTTTATCTTGATGGTGCTACTAAAGCCACAGAACGTATAAATATGGCGGACCGGTTTAATAACGGTGAAAAAAAGCTGTTTCTTATATCCTTGAAGGCTGGTGGTACAGGGTTAAATCTTGTGGGAGCTGACATGGTTATACACTTTGATCCATGGTGGAATCCTGCTGTTGAAGATCAGGCGACCGACCGTGCATACAGGATAGGGCAGAAAAAAGTTGTACAGGTATTTAAAATTATTACAAAAGGTACAATTGAAGAAAGGATTTATGAGCTGCAGCAAAGGAAGAAAGGATTAATCGAAAATGTTATAAAATCTGGAGAAAACCTGTTGACGAAATTGAGTGAAGAGGAAATTCGTGAGCTGTTTTATCATGAAATTTAACAGTTAAGTATATTATATTCATTTCCAGGTAAGTAAAAAAATATATATAAAATACAAGGTTTTTTGAACAGCATACTTAAATTACCATGTATATATTGTTAAGGTTACTTGAAAAATTGCTTTAAATTATATAAAATTTATTAGTATGAGTTTTTACTGAAATTATGGTTAAGTGAATTTTAGGGGGTATATATACGATTAAGAACAGTTTTGTTAAAGAAGTACTGGATTGGTTATTTCATATTGCAATCGCGTTAGCAGTCGGATTTCTCATTATTACCTTTGTTGCACAGGTAACAAAAGTAAACGGAGAATCCATGGAAGGTACTCTTTACAATAATGACCGCCTTATAATAGAAAAAATCAGTCCGAGATTCGGGAAAATAAATAGAGGTGACATTGTTACCATAGATGTTTCGGGTATTGGTAGTTTTCAAAACAGTCCCATAATTAAGAGGGTTATTGGTCTGGAAGGTGATTTGGTTGAAGTACGGGACGGGAAAGTTTATGTAAATAACATTTCCATAGATGAGAAATATATCAGCGGTGAGATTACATATGTAAACGAAAAATACAGCAAGGTTGAAGTACCTGATGGGTTTATATATGTAATGGGAGATAACAGGAATGAAGGTAAAAGCAATGACAGCAGATTTGCCGGTCCTATTGAACTCAAAAGGGTTGGCGGGAAAGCTGTAATTAGGTTACTGCCACTTAACAGGATTGGTTTTCTGGATTAGTTTTTATACTTCTTTAACAGCTTTCAATTATGAACGTATAAAGATAAGTTTGCATAATAATGTTGTAAATAAATTATGAGCATGTGAATTTTTGTGATGTGAAGCAGCAGGTCCTGGGGTTGAATGTAACTTGAAAGGGGCGTGGATGCAGCCTGTTTTTGAGCTGCGTT
>JAAZCB010000323.1 GCA_012513545.1 Clostridiaceae bacterium | reverse complement strand
TTTAATTATCATTTTATGCGTTGCTCGGAATATTCTGAACCATATTATTACCAGGAAAAACCTGAACTGGAGAATATTATAATTAAGGAAATTGATGTCCCGTCGGGAAAGGATTTTACAAACTTGTTTTTTTTGAATGAAAATACCGGTTATGTAGCTTGCAGTGATAATAGCATATTGAAAACTACCGATGGAGGCAGTAGCTGGACGGAATACTCTCTTGATATTGAGTATCCACAAATTTCGCTTTTCTTTGTTAACAAGGATACAGGATATGCAATTGGGGGGTGCTATCCATATTATTGTTCCCATCAAAATAATGCAATTTATAGAACGAACGACGGGGGCATCCACTGGGAACAGCAAGCTGCGTTAAGGATCAGTGAATTACATTCCATATGCTTTATAAACGACAGCACTGGCTTTGCTGTTGGTGGCACCTTGCTAAAAACAACCGATGGCGGAAAGCAATGGAATAAATATAGAGTTGATAATACAGGTATCATATATAAAGTATGGTTTCTGGATGAGAATACCGGCTTCATGTGTGGATTAAATAATAATCTTTTCCGTACAGATAATGGTGGTGAATCATGGGTTAACCTTACTGATCAATCACCTACTGAAAGCTGGCATTTTAATGATATTCAGTTTATAAATGAAAATATCGGGTACTTAAGCGGTGAAAATTGCGGTTTATTAAAAAGTTTAGATGGGGGAATATCATTTGAGGAATTGGAGTACGCCCCCGAATATATTAATTACTTGCATTTTAAAACAGAAAGAGAAGGTATTGTATTTGGTGCTAAAACTTATAGCACCGGTAATTGCGACAGTGTATGGAACCCAGGACTCCATTTAACCATTGATGGCGGAATTACATGGCAAGGGGACAATAGATTAGGTGGCTACATAATAGCCGCAAGCTTTCCAAATGATAATGTTTGTTATATAATAATTGATTATGGATATGAAGACTCTAGAATTATTAAAATTACTTCAACTAAGAATAAAACAGGAAGTTTATAATGGCTTCCTTTTTAAATTGGTAAAAAAGAGAGTATTAACATATTCTATTTAACATAAGAATAATTATACGACAACTCCTTTATGCTTATTATTTACGTAATAGACGTTTGGTGGTTTCAGAATAATTTTGTAAACTGCATTTGAAAAGACGAAAGTAAATTTTAAGTACGTTCGAGGCGTTTTCCAAAATTGAAGTGATCATACATTTTATAATTTATTAGTAATATCTAAAACAACTACACTATGAAAAATTTAATCAAATTAGTTTTTATCGTTTTTAGCTTTTCATTGGTATTAACCAATATCTCTGCCCAAGAAGTGGAAGTAACTTCAAATGAAGTTCTTATTTCAGGATTTACAAGACTCGATCCAACAGATGGACAATATACCGAAATCTATGTGGATAATACTGGCTACTATGGCGGTTCTGCTATAAGGCCAGAGGAAAATAACGCATCCAATATTGGAACTTCTTCTAAGGCATTCAGATATGTTTACTCTTATAATCTTGTTCAGCTGTCAGATGAACGCCAAAAAGAAAATATATCAAAACTTGATAGCTCATTGGCGCTAATCTTAGCACTCAAAGGTGTAAAATACGACCTTAAAAAAGAGTATTCCTACGACACTTCTGATCTACAAGATGAAAAAGCGAAAGAAAAATTGAATAAAGAACAGAAGGATGTTGCAGGTCTGATAGCTCAAGATGTAGAGAAGGTGATTCCTAACGTAGTAGTTTACGATGATGAAACTGACATTTACGGAATAGATTATACTAGGATTATTCCATACCTAATTGAGGCAATTAAAGAACAACAAAAAACTATTGAGAGTATGGAAAAAGAAATAGGCTATGAAAACTCTGGTTATTAAAGTTTTATTATGCTTTCTTGTGGTTTCTTTATTCTCATGTGAGAATAATAGTAACAAGACTCCTTCTGGCGGCATGAATGTCGCCTCAGTAGCTTTTAGGTTTAATTTTGAACCAAAGAAAAACTCTTTGAATGATACATTATATTTCGTAGAGGATGGATATCAGCGATTGGTACTTCCGGATACCACTAAAATTGATGGTATGCAAGGGTACGTCATGTATCCGATAGATTTACTACGATTGAAAAACAATGATGTTCTGAACTTATCGGGAGAAGATGCAACTGCTTCATTGTCACAGCTCCTATTAAATGAAGAAAATGATATCGATACCTTTGTTATTGATTACTACGACTTTGAGATAGTTGAACTCGGGTTGAGTGAAATATCAATTTTCCAGGCTAAATTTGATATTTACTATAATGAACAGTTGATTTGTACCAATTGCAATTCCGACAGTTTATACATAATTTCAAATTAATTGATTCAGTCCTCCTTTATCCTAATAAAAAAAATATTTCCAACCAACCATATTAGTAGTTCTTATAATTGGTTTCTC
>JAAZCB010000322.1 GCA_012513545.1 Clostridiaceae bacterium | reverse complement strand
TTTTAAATTCGTATATTTCACCACTTTCAACATCCATATACTGCGTCCATCCAGAAATCATATACTGATACTCTACTGCTTCTGTATGATAGTGAACAGGTTCTGTAGCATATTCACTATAATCGGTGATTCCAACTTCCAGGTTTGTATCTCGTACAAAATCTAATTCTTGTGGACGTTGTAAGTTTCCAACCAAATATTGTCTCGAAACTGTTTTCAAAATGCTTTCTAATTCCTTGTTGTTAATTGTAATAATATTACCCATAATGCACCTCATTATAAAAAGAATAACTGGAGATACGGCTCCTCTCCATTTTCGATTTGTTCCGCAATTCTAATGTTATATTGATAATTCATTTTAATTGCTACAGCCTTACAATCTGCTACCACTTGCTTTTGTATATTTATTCCATTCTTCTTATCCATAAGAATAAGCGCTTCTTGTGAATTTATTATTCCCCATTTTTGATTAATTCGACTGTATATCAATAAAGCTTTCTCTAGATATGCTTTTGCAATGTCAAATTGTTCCTTCATAAGCATTGTTAATCCCAGTGCCAAATATGCATGTGCTTCCCAACCGGGAATGTTTTGTTCTGCAGCTTTAAGTCGTAGTTTTTCATAACAAATATATGCTTCTTCTAATTTGTTTTGTTTACGGTATATTTCTCCTAGTACTCCCATTAGATATATTTTATATCTACTATCTATGGCATTTAATTCCATATTCACATTAACAATACCGTCCACCAAACTAAATGATGCACAAAATTTATCATTTGCTAAAAAAACATCTGCCTGCTTTCTTATTGTTCTGTGTTTAAAATCATTCAAATCATGCTTTATCGCATATGCCATAGACATATCAAGCCATTTTTCTGCATATTGATAGTCACCATATAGTAATCCCAAATTGCCTCCGAGTAAAAACAATAATTCATTGTATTGCTCATGAAATCTGACCATATCTACTCTTTTAAGTAACATCTCCGCTTCAGCAATTAACCCTTTTACTGGTTTGTAAAACATACTATGATGTATTTTTCTAATTCTCATCTTAAGCAACTGTGCATCTTCTAGTATCTCAGCCTCAGAATACTGTGATAAATACTTTTCACACATTGCTACCGCTCTATCATACTCACCACCTAAATGCACAATATCGATCATTACATTTATTAAATCCAGCAATAAATCTTCTTGATTATATTTAAGATTAATACCATTCAAAATCTGATACAATACATTTTGTTCTCCTGCTTTCTGAAGATTTTTCAATATTACCAACGGAGACTTGTCACAGCCTTCAACAAGAGAAGTATTAACCCATTCATTATATTCACACACTGAAAACAATTCTTTCGCATGATAAAACATTTCCAAAATATTTTTTGTTCTTATTTTTGTACTTACTTGTTCTGCATAATACTGTAACAATAATTCATGCACGGTTTTCAACACAGAATTTGCCGTTTTATCATTCATTTCTCTTCTCATAAGATTATGAATATAAAACTCTTCATCATTCTTAGAAAGAGTAACAAAAGAATATTTGTTAAATTGTTCAAATTCAGTCATTGGAAAGGAAATATTGTATTTTTTAATAAGTAGTGAAAATAATTCCTCATTGTAAAAGTTTGGAATAGATAGTAACCTCAGTACTTCCACAGTTTCTTTATCAAGATTATATAAAAATCTTTCAATTATCTGCGGATAATTTCCCGTAAAATCCTCTTTTTTAGGCTCTATCCCCCTATTCTTTAAACTTGCATATGTTTCCAACGATAAATACAGTAA
>JAAZCB010000321.1 GCA_012513545.1 Clostridiaceae bacterium | reverse complement strand
ATAATAATCCCACAGAGTACAACGTTCAGGGATATCCGGCTGTTTTAGCTCTTTAGCAACAAATACAAGGTCATGTGGCAATTCCGGCGGACTCCAATCGCATTCAGACAGCAGAAAGGATGTCTTTATATCCTTCCGGATACAGCACAATATTTCATTAATCCAATCTCGGTATGTTTCTTCCTGTAATACATGAAAATTCTCAAAACATAATACGGCTTTTCTCAATTTTGCTTCTCTGACGATAGTATTAAGACGTCTGTCAGGCTTCCCGGTATCCTTAACAAGACACCCTGCATCAATAATCAAAACAGTCCTTTCAAGCTCACTGCAGATATTGTAGACCAGATTCTTTTTACCTGCTCCCTTTGCGCCTGATAAATGAATCAGAAGTGATTTGTTCTCGCAGGAATTGCTTGAGACATAGTTTATAACAGCTTTTTTAAAGCCTTCAGTATCATCTTCGAAAGTAGTCTCATGCATTAGGTTCGCCGGGGCTTCACAAAAACGTGCAATTTCTCCTAAAGAAATCTGTATGCTGTCAAACCCTAAAATGTAGTTTAAGACACCTTCGTCAATTTTTAACTGTCTTGAAAGGAACAACGTCAAAGAATCTGCCGGATAATCAAATGTATTCAATATATATCTTATAAGCTTTGAGTCGGGTAAAAAACTGCTCAAAGATAAAAGTCTTTCTTCTTCATCCCTGCATAAAAGCTTTAGCATGAGATCAATTGTCGGTCTCTTCTTATTTAAATCATCCTGAAGGTATGCATAAAGTTTCTCATATTTTACATCAAGTTCTACCGCAAGACATATTGCCAGGCAGCCGAATTCGAAGGAGATAAGCTCAAAGGTCTCGGAAATATGCCGGACCGGAATGAAAATACCGTCCAATACACTTAGGTTAACTTTTAGGTCCATTAATTCTTTGAAAGCTCCAGGATCATTTTCCAATGCAGGAGTATATTCAAACTTAAGATTGGCATTGCTGTCGAGCAAGGAATAAACTTCGTCTTCGGAAATAACAAATCCCATCAATCCTTGGACAGGCTCTGCCTTATTGTGGTATTTTTGCTTAAGCAATTCATTTTTTAAGAGAAGATCTACCCATTTAAGGATATCATGAATATGCTCAGTATTTCTCTTATACTCCATTGGTGCATCAAAGTGTTCTACCAATTTTAAGCTCATATTAATACCCACAATTTTAATTTTATTGGTATATTTTTCATAATCACCTGAATTATATCATTTTGTTATTCTAGAGTCAATATTTGTAACACAGATTTACAAAAACATTTGTCATAAGAGTTTTATGGTTAATTTCAAATTAATAATCTGAAAACATTCTAAAGTACTGTTGATAAACCATAAATTATATAAATAAAAAGCTGCGGGACATCGATTCCCTTGCTTTTTGCCTGATTTCCCTTCGGGAAATGGCCCTAATAAAAAAGAGGAATAATTTGATTATTCCCCTCTAAAATTATATGCAATTAATTAATTCAATAAATCCTTTTAAAGTAATTCCTTCTGCTTTAAGCTATTTTATCTCAGTACCTGCCGGGAATTCCGAGATGATTTCCAGAATATACCTTCTTAATGCAGATAAATCAGTTGAATTAACATAATTATCTGCATTAACATCAGCAGCGACCTTGCCATTTGAAGCAGGAAATTCATCAATAATATTCAACAAGTATCTTTTTAAAATTGAATAGTCAGTGGAATTAATTTTACCATTGGCATCAAGGTCTCCATAAAGCTTTGATTTGGTTCCTCCTGAATTACCACCTGCATAAAACGTAGTAACTGAGTTAGCAGGTAAATTGGCTGTAAAGCTTGAGCTGTTTATTTCTATTTTTGAACCTTCTTCTAAATTCTGGTTTGCTGACGTTGTGTATGGAGTAACTGAGTCAGCTGATAGATTTTTAAGTGTGTAGTTAATAGATTGAGTTGAATAGCCTTTATTGATTGCAACTATTGCAAAATTACCTGTTTCAGGGTCTTTGTAAGCTGTCACATAAACCTCGTTTGCAGGGCTTGCGGTTGCAGAAATTCTCTTCCAGCCTGGTCTTATAAATCTTGAATATTGTCCAAGGGTATAAAGTCTTTTACCAACTTTATATGTCTTAGAATTCAAATCCATTTGAATCAAGCCTTCTCCATTGTGCGTCTTAAAACATGCACCCCACCAGTAAAACCATGCATTACCCTGAGTAATTGTCATAAAATCATGAACTTCCTTTGCCCATCTCATGCCATCCTTCATAGAAAGGTCGTTATTGTTCATATCTGATACTTCTGTCATCCAGATACCTTTTCCCTTTTCCTTTGTTTTTGGGAAAGTCGTATAACTGCTCCCATAATTATGAGCACCAACAATATCTGTTCTTTTTACTGCTACAGAATCATAAAGGCAGTCAATAGCATACTGTTCATTAAAGTTCATATTTTCGCTCATTACAACCTGTGCTGTTATACCTTCATTATCAAAAGTAGGTACAAGATAATCCTTCATAAATGTTTTGAACTGAGATGATGTCCATAAACATGAAGAATAGGAGGTCTCAAGGTTAGGCTCATTTTGAATTCCTATATGAGTAATTTCAACTCCGAATTTTGATTTGTAGTTTTTGATGTGTTCAGCCAAATATGTAGCATATGCCTGATACTTGTCTGTTCTTAGAGATCCCCCAACAACTGAATTATTTGTTTTCATCCATGCCGGTGGGCTCCACACGGTGTAAAGAAGTTTTTTGATTCCATATTCATCACGGATTTCCTTATACATGGCTAACTGGTCATCGTTTGATTCCGTCCAGTCCCATGTATTTTCAGAAGGCTGCATT
>JAAZCB010000320.1 GCA_012513545.1 Clostridiaceae bacterium | reverse complement strand
GATTGTATTTATTGTAATCAGAAGAAGATAAGCGGCCGGATTCAGGAGATAAACCCAGCAGAAATGAGGCTTCTGATTGAGTCCTATACTAAATCTGCTCCGGAAAATTCATATATCGAGATTGGGTTTTATGGCGGAAGTTTTACCGGAATAGAAAAAGAAGATCAAATAAAGTTTTTGCAGATTGCAAAAGATTATATTGATGACGGAAGTATAAAAGGGGTAAGACTGTCAACCAGGCCGGACTATATAAGTGAAAAAATACTGGAGTATTTAAAACAGTACAGGGTTTCAACAATTGAGCTCGGAGTTCAGAGTCTGGATAATGATGTACTTCAAAAAAGCTGTCGCGGACATACTGCCCAAGTAGTTTATTATGCTTCGGAGCTTATTAAAGAGTGGGGTTTTAGTCTTGGCATACAAACCATGATAGGTCTTCCGGGTGATAGCTGCGAAAAAGCCATATATACGGCAAAAGAAGTAACAGGTATTTCACCTGATATTGTAAGAATTTATCCGGCACTGGTTATAAGGGATACGTATCTTGAAGAAATGTACAAGCAGGGAAAGTACATTCCCTTAGCCCTGAATGAAGCTGTCGAAACGTGTGCAGTTCTTCTTGACATCTACCGCAATAATAATATAAATGTAATAAGAATAGGACTTCAGCCAACTGAGAATATAAATGAAAGTGCAGATGTTGTAGCAGGCCCTTTTCACCCTGCATTCAGACAACTTGTGGAATCAAAACTGGCACTGAACAAGATAGAAGATGCGATTCTTTATAAGGGACTGCATCGAAAAAGTGATCTTGTAATAGGTACAGACAAAAGAAAAATATCAAATGTTGTTGGACAGAGAAGAAGTAACATAAATTATCTTAAGGAAAAATACAAATATAATTCCGTAACTGTAAAATTATGTGAGGATGGACATGAAATTTGTGATGTAAAATATTAATTTTGTAATATTGTATGTTAATTTAGAATGATATAGAATAAGAATATAGGTGAGGAATCTACATAGAGATAAAAGTTGACTACAGATAGAAAAAGTTTTATATAATTAAATTTATATAATTTATATTTTATTGAGGAGGAAAAGTGTATGGAAGTATTAAAGGTATCAGCTCAATCGCAGCCGAAAATGGTCGCTGGAGCATTAGCGGCAATTTTGAGAGGTAAATCAACCGCAGAAATCCAGGCAGTTGGAGCAGCAGCAGTGAATCAAGCTATAAAAGCAATTGCAATTACAAGGGGCTTCGTAGCACCGAATGGAATAGACATTATAACCGTTCCAGCTTTTTCATCTATTAGTATTGATGGTGAAGAAAGGACTGCAATCAAGTTCCTTGTCGAACCAAGGTAGGAATCAAGTTAATTTTTAGAGCTGTTCAATATTGAACAGCTTTTTTAATGCCCATTAAAAATACTCATATTGATTAATAATAAAAATATGTTAAAATAATTATTATTGTTAATAGATTTCATATTACCGAGGTGTTTTAATGCATCTGAAAAGACTTGAGATACAAGGCTTTAAGTCATTTGCCGATAAAATTTGTGTTGATTTCAATCAAGGTATTACTGCTGTGGTTGGGCCTAACGGCTGCGGTAAGAGCAATATTTCCGACTCCATAAGGTGGGTGCTTGGAGAACAGAGCACTAAAACCTTGAGAGGCGGAAAGATGGAGGATGTTATCTTTGCTGGTACCGAACACAGAAAACCTCTTGGTTTTGCAGAGGTTTCCTTAACTATTGATAATTCTGACAAAACACTTTCAATTGAGTATAGCGAAATTACCATAACCAGACGTGTGTATCGTTCGGGTGAGAGTGAGTATATGATTAACAAGACTCAATGCCGCCTGAAGGATATTTATGAGCTTTTTCTTGATACCGGTATCGGCAAGGACGGTTATTCAATTATCGGGCAGGGTAGGGTTGATGAAATATTAAGCACAAAGTCTGATGAGAGAAGGCATATTTTTGAAGAGGCTTCAGGGATAATGAAATATAAGGTTAGAAAGCAGGAGGCAGAGAAGAAGCTTGAACTTACCAGACAGAACCTTCTTAGGATAAATGATATCATTATGGAGCTGCAAAACCAATTAGAGCCATTAAAGGAGCAATCAGAGACGGCGAAAAGATATCTGTCCCTTAGAGATATTTTAAAGGAGCTTGAGATAAATGTTTACCTTGAGAATATATCTAAATTTAAGGAAAAGATTAGTGAATATGAACAGAGTTACAACCAGATCAAGGAAAATATTGAAAACGAGAATAAAAAGCTTGAGGATATTACCAATCTCAACCAGAAGAATATTAATCTTTTAAAAGAATACGAATCAAAGCTTGAGAGTTCCAGAGAGCAGTTTTACACCCTTGAAGGTAACCTCGAGAGGTGTAATTCTGAAATAAAACTAAATGAAGAGAAAAAGAAAAACCTTTCTACAAATATAATTCGTTTAGATCAGGAAATAGATGAAATAAATGAAAAGGCCAAAGTTTTATTGGATGAGGAAACAGCCAAAAATGAAAAGATAAAATACTTGAGTGAGAGGCTTGTATCATATTCCTCAAAGCTTGAAGAGTATGAAAAGAAGCTCTCTGATATTTTGTCCACATTAGGAGAGCATGAAAGGTACATTGAGAATTTAAAG
>JAAZCB010000319.1 GCA_012513545.1 Clostridiaceae bacterium | reverse complement strand
TTTATAATTAGTATTGTTAAACAACTGATGAAAAGCTTTTCAAACAGGAGTTGCTTATGAAAAAAGAAAATATTCATCCAATACGACAAGATTATTTAAATGGTATGAGTTTTGCGGATATTGGGCGAAAATATTTTATTGATCCACGGACAGCAAAACGATATGCTTTAAACAATCTTCCTTTGGAAGATTTAGAAAAAAGGCCCTTTACTTCTATATTGGATCCCTATAAAGAAAAAATTGATAAATGGCTTCTTTATGGTCCTATATTTGCAAGCACAATCCATGACCGTTTAATTGAGCAAGGTTGCCGGTGCGGTTACACAATAGTCAATGATTATGTTAAGAAAAAGATACAGGAAAACTATAAAAATGGACTATATAAATCACCTTGTTCCAGAAAAAAGGATTTTAAAGCCACTAAAGAAAGAATCCGCGAAGAAAAATTACTCATCATTAAAGAACAAAGCTAAAGTTAAGGAGGAGCATAAACATGCTTACAATTCAAAAATCAAATAACTATAATGGTATTGAATTAAAAGGCGATTTTTTCGACCTTGATCGCCTGTATTTTGCAATCTTAAAATTCACCGGTTTTCACGGAATAAAGGATAAATGCTGTTTCCCTGGTTATGACAATGTCTGTGAATATTTACTTGGATTATGTTATGAAATTCGTCATTCCTGGCAAGGCGACCGTGACCTTGAAGAAGTATATAACGGGGTAGACATAGAATGGTTTGATGATTATTTAGAACATTCAGTTTCTGAAATTGACAATAATGAATATGAATTTGAGGATGACTCTACTGAAGAGTGTGGAGATGAAAATAAATCAAAATTCTCTCGCTCCAATTTTCCAAATGTCACAAATTTTAATACTTACTTTAAAATAATAATTCCATTTCCTGAAGCTATCTTATACACACTGATATTATTAAAATTACTAAATAAAAAGGAGCAGTTTTTTCTCTTAAGAAAAGAACTGTCAGAAATTGAAGGTCCCATGCAAGAACTGAATAAGGAATACTATTTATTTCAATCCCATGAGGATATCTCAAGAATCCAGCTCTATGTTCAGGGAATTCTGCTTACACTATATCGTTTTCTTGGGAAAGACAAATTTGATAAAATCATGTGCAATTTTAATAATACAGATGATTTATTTTTAATTCACAATATAGAGGATATTAACGACATTATTACAGAATATGGCGAACATAAATACACAGAAGATAATCCTGATGTATTATTTCATACCATTATATCTTTTTTTGAATAATCTTTTGATTACCTAATTCTTAAAGCCCATTTGTTTAAAAGGGCTTAAAGAATTAGGTCTTTGTATTTCTAATCAGTTGAAACTATTGCTGATATTGGAGCTATTGTGGTACTGGTATATTTTCAGAGTATGAGATTTTACCATTTTCATTCTTAAGAAAAACCTTAAAGTTATATATTTGTTCATTTGATGTACTATTTATTTCTTCTTCAATGTAAGTAACAAATTCATCAAAATCAGTTACCTCTGATTTCTTAAGAGAATTCATAATCGATACAAAAGCATCAAGTTTTCCATCGGCTAGATAATAGTTGTTTTCCTTAATATTAATATCAATTTTATATGGGGCAACTTCTGCGTTTGAGAATGCAGCATTTCCATCATTAAATGCATTTAGTATTTTAAACAATCTTACAAAAAGCTCCAAGCCTCTTGAATCAGATTCATTTCCTGCAAGTGCAGTATTTATCTTCTTTTCAATATCTGCAAAACCGGATGTATCATAAATATTGCCCGATATTTTTATGTCGCTAATCAAAGCTCCAAGCTGCTTCTTTTTCAATAACGGATATCCGGCATAGGTTTCCAGAGCTTTCCTTATTTCATCATTAGGCAATTCAGAGCCGACAATATTTTTTACATCATTGATATACTCGGCATAGTTTTCTGAATCTATTTTTAAAAGAATTTCATTGACAAGTATTTTCCTCTGTGGGATTGATGAAGAAATTAAATTCAAAATTACACTTTGCATATCTCCGGTATTGCTGGATTGTTCTTGAGGAGTAACTGTAACATTAATTGTAGCCAGTGGTTTAATACATTCTGTAACTGTCTCCGATTTTGCCCATATATTT
>JAAZCB010000318.1 GCA_012513545.1 Clostridiaceae bacterium | reverse complement strand
TTCAAGGACCAGTACGACAAGGATAATGATGCAGTGTATGTGTTCCTGGTACCTGGTGAAACGGAAGACGGGAACCTCAAAGGCTATATGCCCTTAAAAGGTCAGTATGCGTTCGTTTTCATGAATAACATAGGCACAGGAACCGTCGAAAATACCATCGCCCATGAAATAGCCCATGGCACATTTAACTTACGTCATACTTTCAGCACGGAGAACGCCTACGTGCTATCCGAAAACTCCACCGACAACCTGATGGATTACAGGGAAGGCTCTGAACTCAGCAAATTCCAGTGGGATTTTATCCATAACCCGGAGAGTGTGTTGTTTGCATGGCTGGAGGATGAGGAGGAAGGGGAGAGTGATATACCATTCAAAATTTTGGCAATGAAGATGACAAGAGAAGATAGTAATATTCCAATAGCATACCTTAATCCTGATGATCAAAGTACATATTCTAAGGATCAACAATATTATTTAGATGATTTAACAAAACAAAATGATGGTATACCAGTTCCTTTAAAAAAATCTTACACGATTATTATTCAAGGTGCTGGAGGTAAATTCGTAAAATTTAATAAATCAAATAATAATATAAAATATGGTCCAACATCAACCTATAATTTTATTGACGGTACAATCTATCAAGCTTCAGCAGATATGGCAGTAACCATAAATGCTTTGTCCGAAGGAGAAGTATTTCTTGAAGTACGACGATTCGATAATGTTGAAGGAACTTTAAATGAAGTTTCCGATAAAATAAAATTACAAATATTTAATTTGGCTGGTCCTTTTAATGCTCCTGAATTATCAAAATATACTTATGAAAGTAGTTACTACATTGAAGGTAAAAGTGGATGGAAAGTCGATCAAACACAAGGTGATAAAATGACTTTAAAGGATTCTGACACTGAGGTAACAGATTGGATTAATAGTAAATCTGCTGACGTTAAATGGTCTTCAGCTCCTGAGGGAGGTAGAAGGGGGAAAATAATTTTTAAATGCAATGATAATTTTACTTGGATTATCAATCCTAACATCATAAATATAAAGATCAACGGAAGTTTTACTGAAACTCAATGTTCGTGTACAAAAGGTTACAAAAAGACTGTAAATGAATCAGGTCAAGAAATAATTGAAGTGGATGATTCTAGAATAGTAGTTAGTGCATGTGTTGCTCCAAATTCAGGTATTGCTTGGAATGCCGATATAACGATGCAATCTTTGAATAATAATGGTTACAACGATATCGAAATAGGGTTTATTCAGAACCTGGAAGTAGTGCGGGTACGAGGTGTTTATAAGAGGGGCGATATAAGTAGAACATTAATCCCTCAATTAAATGGTGTGTCATTTGAAGGACAAAAATGGGTTGATTTTAGTCCTACAGCTACACATATAAATAACGATATTTTCTATTTTCACCAAGGAGAAAGGAATTCTTCAGTATTATCTAGTAATCAAGGAAGTATTTCATCAAACGATGCACCGAATTATAATTTTCCAATTGAATTCAAAATTGATAATAAGAATTATGATCTAGATCAGATTGATATATCCTACAATTTCGAACTCTACATTGTTAGTCGAATAAAGAGCAATGAATTCAATGCACATGAAAAATACTTTATCATTAGCTCTGCTACATGGCAATGGTTTGTTAATGAACATTATCCATTTAGCATTGTACCAGTAAATGGTGTTTATATTTTTAATAAACCTAATAGCGGCACAGCTTACAATTCCTTTATTGATAATAACCAGATTAAGCTATACACTAAACCCAATGTTGATGGTCAATGTGCTAATTCTTGGTTACCACAATTTATTTTAACTCCATAATCGTAGATAAAATGAAAATAAAAATTATTTTAATTATTAGCTTGATTATAACTACAGTTAATCTTTGGTCTAATGCAGATATCAGAAAATTTTACATAATTCAAGGTCAAATTAAAGATATACAAAAAACAAAAGAAGGAGATTTTCTAATTATTGATATTGAAAAGTCATATCCAGCAATAGAGAATAATAAGTCATTAAAAATTTTTGTCGA
>JAAZCB010000317.1 GCA_012513545.1 Clostridiaceae bacterium | reverse complement strand
CGGGCAAACCTTTCCTGGAGCGCTACGATGGCATTAAACGGAATAATCGCTGCTGGTGTTCCCTGCGATTGGGCGATACACAATATCGGACATTCTATTACTGCATTATGCGGGATTGCGCATGGAAGGGCTGTGGCACTTTTATTGCCTTCGTTGCTTGAGGTGCGCCGCGAACAAAAACGTGCCAAAATTCTGCAATACGCAGAACGTGTATGGCATATTGAGGGCGGCAGTGCAGAAGAAAAAATAGATTTAGCAATTATGAAAACAAGAGAATTTTTGGAGAAAATTGGGGTAAAAACTCACTTATCAGAATATGGCTTCGGAGCTGAGATTATACCAGCAATTATTGAACAGTTGAAGTTCCATGGTAGGACTGCGCTCTCAGAAACTAAGGATATTTCACTGGATATAAGCCGGGAGATTCTTGAAAAAGCATTGTAAATCATGAAAACATGGCTATTAGAAAATTTAAAAAAATTTAAACTGATCTGTAGTTTATTCCTAAAAATAATTACGCAATAGGAGGTATTTTCAATGAATTATGAACTAAGTGAGGTCTGTCCAGTACTTTTTGGTGTTGGTTCTGTAACACAGGTGGGTGTAATAGCTAAAAAATACAATCTTAAGAAGATAATGCTTGTATGTGATGGGTTTTTGATGAAATCAGGTATAGCAGATAAGGTTATTGAATTTTTGAAAGTGGAAGGTATTGATGTTGTACCCTTTGATAATATTGTTCCCGATCCGCCTGTTGGAATATGTAATGAGGGTGCGCAATTAGCTAAAAAAGAAATGGTTGATGGATTTGTTGCTATAGGCGGAGGCAGTTGTATTGACACAGCAAAGGGTATAAATATACTGACCACTAATATTGGCCCCTTAAGCAAGTATTTTAAAAATCCCGCCCCCAACCCAACTTTACCTCTAATAGCGATTCCAACTACTTCAGGTACTGGCTCTGAAGTATCGCATGGGACTGTTATTACTGGTGAAGATGGAATAAAAAAAGCATATGTCTCTGAACCGACATATGCAATAGTTGATCCGGAGCTTACAGTGACAGTACCACCCGCACTTACTGCCGCTACCGGCATGGACGTTTTTGCACATACTGCAGAATGTATTCTCAATAATGTATATAGCCCAAAAGGTAATATGCATAGTGCAGCGGCAATAAAACTGGTGCTGAAATGGCTACCGGTTGCAGTTAACGACGGGAATAACATTGAAGCAAGAACAAACATGGCTATGGCCAGTAATCTTGGTGGGATAACACTCATTGAAGGTGGAGTGACTTTCGGTCATCCTATGGCTCATGCAATGGGATCAGAATTCCATTTGCCGCATGGTGATTTATGTGCGTTAGTGATGCCGGTTGTAGTGAAAATAACTGCTTTGGAAGCCCCGGAAAAAGTAAGAGAGCTTGGGGAAGCTATGGGCTTAAATTTAGGCACAGATTTGTCGCCAAATGAGCTTGGAGAGGTTGTTGCCCAAGCCATCAATGACTTCAATCGTAAAATTGGAATAAAATCATTAAAAGAATTTGGAGTTTCAAGGGAATCGCTTGTTGGGAGATCGGATCTGGGAGAACATCTAATAAATGACGATGCATATGATGCTTGTTATGGTATACCGAAAACTGCGGAATATTGGGGCGAGCAGTTTGTACAGCTTTATGATAATTATAAATAATTAGGGGTAATTAATTAGTTTTATCCTTCCTTATTTGTATGGTGATATGTGTGAAAAGTTGAAAAAAACCGATTAAGAATTAAATGGAAAAGGAGATGAAATAAAAATGAAAAAGCCAGTATTTACTAAATTACTTCAGATTTGTATGGTAGTAGATGATTTAGAAGCCTATATAAAGAGATATGAGGAGGACTATGGAATCGGTCCCTGGACTGTAATTGAATGTAACAAAGATAACATTAGTGATATGACCGTCATGGGCAAGAAATTGGATTTTGCAATGAGGGTAGCGGTATGTGACTTTGCAAATACCCAATTTGAATTGCTTCAGCCTACAGATGATAACAATCTTTTTATGGATTTTTTGAAAAAGCACGGACCTGGTTTACATCATGTTGCCTTTGATACTCAGGGATATGATCAGACAATTGAAGGATTAGCTGCCAGAGGATATGAAGTAATTCAAAGCGGGGTTGATGGTACTGGACTGACTTTTTCCTATGTTGATTTAAATAAGGATTTAGGCATGGTAGTAGAACTTTACAAACAGCCCGAATAACAACGGATAGAATAGGATGGAAGAGTTCGCATAGTGTTCTAAGGAAAAACACGAAGGACGTAGGCTTGACCTTAGAAATGCGACATATGAATATCGTATCAATCAAAACGGCTTTAAAACGCCGTCGGTTTCGGTGGTTTATTAAATCATTATTCATGAAATATGCAGCAAAAAACTACAAGAAAAGAGAAATTACCGAGTTATGTTTATTACTGCATGAATCCATGAGCTAAAACAATGGAAAACAAAAGAAAAATTAGGAGTGTAATAAAATATGTATTTTGATTTGGATACTAAGAGGGCTTTTGATTTTGACATACCAACAAGAGCAATATTTGGTGCAGGGCGGCTGAATGATTTACATGCTGAGAAAATGCCCGGTAAAAAGGCAATGATTATTGTTTATAAGGGAATGTCACCAAAAGAGAATGAATATCTTGCCAGAACAGAAGAACAGCTTCATCTAGCAGGGGTAGAAACAGTTGTATTTGGTAAGATAGAAGCAAATCCAGAAAAGAAAACGATAGAGGAAGGAGCTGCTTTTGCAAAAGAAAATCAATGTGACTTTCTTGTTGCCTTAGGTGGTGGAAGTGTTATAGACGGAGCAAAGGCGATTGCAGTAACCGCAGTATATGACGGCGATCTCTGGGATTTTGCGGGCCAAGGAACAGGCAAAGCAATACCAATAACGAAAGCACTTCCGATTATTGCTATTGCAACAACGGCTGGTACTGGTTCTGAAACTGATGCTGGTGCTGTGATTACCAAAGCAGAAACAAATGAAAAAATGGGAATTGTTGGTTATGATATGTTCCCAGTATTAGCTGTTATTGATCCTGAACTTATGTGCTCGATACCGCCTAAACTTACGGCATTAACAGGTTTTGATGCACTTTTCCATAGTGTTGAGGGATATATTTCAACTGTACCAAATTATATGAGCGATATGTTTGCACTTACTGCAATAGAAAATGTTAGTCATAATCTTGTCAGAGCAGTTAAGGATGGAAATGATTTGGAAGCAAGGGAAAGGGTGGCTTTTGCAAGTTATTTATCAGGAATCGAAATGTGTATTGGTGGAGTGTCCAGTCAGCATGGTTTGGAACATGCCTTAAGCGGTTATTATCCGCAAATACCACATGGCGCGGGTCTTATTATGATTAGTAAGGCATTTTTCACGCATTTCGTAAAAGAACATGTCTGCGATGACCGATTTATTCGTTTAGCTAAAGTTATGGGAATGGAAGACGCTAATGATCCGATGGATTTTATTACGATGCTCGAGAAACTAAAGGAAGATTGTGGCGTAGCAGATTTGAAAATGGCCGATTATGGAGTTGATCCTGAAAAATTTGATGAAATAGCAGCACATGCGAAATATATTGAGACCGGATTATTAGAGATTGACAGAAAAGTATTAACTGTTGAAGAATGTGCTGATATTTATAAAAACTCGTATAAATAATGAACTGTAAAATTTTAGTATTTTCCAGGATAGGGATTAAGAGGATATCACCTGATACAATTGTAGATTCACAATACAAGCCAGACAAAAAGATATGAGTGAACGGATGGCAACAATAATACCGCTATTGGAAGGGCCAGCTTCAGGTAAAATGTGGGTCAAACATGTGTCGATCCCTAACTTTGTGTAAAATCTAAATTGATGTAAAATAAAGCAGTATTTTTTGGGGGCAGATTGGCTAGTTTAGGCAAGCTGCCCCTTTATAATTTAATTAAATGCCTAAAATCTTAGTTGTCATCCTATCTGATTCGACCATCGAGAACCTGTCCGGTATAACAGACACGTGTATGAACAAAAAAACAAAGGGCCTTTTTAATATTTTCTCTAAAATTTATATTTGAAAAATCCTTGTGTGTTTGAAAGCATTTCTCGCATCATGAAGATTTATTATTATTTAATGTTGCTTGTATGCAACATTAAGCGGGAAATTTGAATTATCACCAAAAAAAATTAAGAAAATACCCGGAAAAATATTCTTTTGGCACAATAATTGCAAATAAAATATTCAATGCCTATAGTGTCAATTAAATATTTGTTAATGCAAAAAATGTTGCAACAAAATTATTAGGAGGTTTTTACTGTATGAAAAGGTTGAAAGAGTCCTATGACGTAGTAGTAGTAGGATGCGGTCCAGGCGGAGCAATGGCCGGAAAGTATGCCGCACGTAACGGTGCTAAAGTATTAGTGATTGACAAGAAACGTGAGGTAGGATTACCCGTCTATGATACTGCATCAGTTATTTATGATGTAGCCGAGCTGGAACATGCGGCCGGATTTCCCTTCAACCGGGCAAGATGCTGTGAATATCGTCTGTTTGGCAATGGATTCATTTCTCCCTCAGGCAAATTTG
>JAAZCB010000316.1 GCA_012513545.1 Clostridiaceae bacterium | reverse complement strand
CAGGCTGTTTAGTATTTCATCTGCTATGTATTCAGTCATTATTTCAAGATAGAAAGACCTTCCTCTCAACGACTTTAATGCACCTTTAGAGGAAATTGTGTATATAAAATTCTGTATGCCTGAAATATCTGCACGCACTAATAAGAATATTTCTTCCTGTCTCAATTTCTTATTATTCTCAAAACAAAGCTCTCTGTAATTATTAATTTTATTTTCCTGAAAATAATCATGTATGCAGCTTGCGATACACGCTGTAAGACTTGAATGCTCGAATAAGGATATATCTGATATTTCTTCGGTATTTGTGCTTGAAGGCACGAAGGATAACAGGCCTTCCATTATGTTTATTAATGAATTTACATACCCCGGCTTTGAAAAATTCACTCCACCATCAGAAAGCTCTTTGTTGAATTTTTCATAAATCTGTGCATATTCTGAAGTACTAACCCTTGCATTGTCAGCCTCCATCTCCGGAAGCATAATTTTCCTTTCCTGTTCAAACGTCCTCTTCAAACTGAATGCCTTTTTAGTTTCTTCCTTCTTTTTTGAAGTCAGCACAACATTGAAAACAGACTCTAATGCCTTATCCTGTCTAAATTTTGCTCCTCCGGCTTCACTTCCTTCGGGGTCATTTCTTCTGTCAGTACCGGCTGCAATATTATCGGCCTCATATACAATCCACGCATAACTGTCATCACCTAGCTTTGAAGCCTTTAAACTCTTGCCATGATGAAATCTGATACATTCAATCAATTCTCCTTTGACAGTTTTTTCTTTTGAAAAATTCTCTGCCCACTCCGCACCTGCCTCTGAATGATCTTTCCCTTTAGAAGACTTTCCCGCTCTTAATGCAACTTTACCAATATCATGCAGCAAGGCACCAGCAATAAGAGCCTCTTTTCCGATATCCACAATATCACCATCCCGTTATTCAGTTATTTGAATTCCTAATTGGTACTTTTTTAGATTTTCTTGCATCTGATAATATACACAGAAACTGTTTTAACTATTAAGAACAAAAATTACTTTTAAAGCATTAATAAATGTAACTATTTCCTGACATTAACTCCTTTTTATATTATACTACTCCAATACATAATTGCAACATAAAAACAAATGATGGTTTTGTTGCAAGTAAAAAAACAAGTGCATTGAGCAGGTTAAATTATTTTCATACCTGCTCAATGCACCCGTTTTCATAATTTTTTACTATTGAAGTGTTTTATCCTGATTCACTGTAAAATTCAGCAGTTTATTAACTATTACTGCGATTTCCGCCCTTGTTGCCAGTTGTTTTGGATTTACCTTTCCCTCAGCTCCCTGAATAATCCCGGACTTTGTAAGTTTAGCAACCGACTCGGCAGCATAACTGCTTATTTGCTTTGCATCACTGTATCTTCCCAGATAGCCTTCTTCTGCAGTTTCAAGCATGATTCCTGATTTTTCAGCAGCATTGTTTACAATGACCATGATATCCTCTCTTGTAACATATCCATCGGGAACAAAAAGGTTTTCACCTGTACCGCTGATAATACCAAGCGCTCTGGCAGTACCAATGGCCTCGTAATAATATGACGTTTTAGTCACATCATTAAAATTGATAAGAAAATCAGCCTTAAGTTCAAGAGCATTGCCCATCATAAGGACAAAATCTCCCCTTTTTGTATTCCTGAAAGGATTAAATGTCCCCTCTCCCACACCTTTGACAATACCTTTTTCATACAGTGTGTCAATGGCTTCTTTTGCCCAGGAATACTCCCTTCCGATATCATTAAAGTATTCCGACACCGTCAGGCTGATTGTGAGACCTGCGCTCTCATTATGAAGCCTGTCTAAGGCAGTTATTACATAAACCACACCATCGGGGTTGCTGGTTGAATAATCGCTGAATGTCTGCTTCCCGTTATTGTATTTTCTCAATGTTCCCAAAAGGTAGTTGGCTGCATTGTCAGAAACAATATCCGGAACATCACCCTTATTAAATCTGTAAACTGCGTAATAAGCTGTGTTGGGATCGTTATCCTCCCATGAAAGCTCCAACCCATACATTGTCTGCGTCAGACTTCCTTTTACAGGAGTCTCAGGGGCAGTCCCGCCTTTCCAGGGCATCAAAGGCACAAGCGTTTTTTTCGCCCACAAGTCATTTTTTATTGCGCTGGCTGCCTGTTTTTTCCCTGAGTCGTTAAAATTCTGTATTCTGAACATAATGCTCCCCATTACTCCTGGTTTTGCAGCATTAAATTTCAACTGGCGTGATAATTCCGGAACTGCATTCACACCCTTAAAATATGTGTCTGTATCATCGTTTATTTTATAAAATGGCTGTCCTATATAAAGGTGTACCTTCTTGTTGCTGCAAACCTGTGACCACCAGGAAACCACCTCTCCATAGCCTGCTCTTGAATTAGCAAAGGAAAAATATACCTGGGGAGCAATATAATCTACCAACTCCTCTTCCACCCAACGCTTTGTGTCGGCAAAAGACCTTTCATAATTCGTAAAGGAAGACTTGGTGTTTGAACCATCAGGATGACCATCGCTCTTATTGCCCCAGACACCTGCAGGGCTGATGCCGAATTTAACCCAGGATTTGGTTGATCTTATTTTTTCCGAAAGCTCCTTAACAAGCAAATAAGTATTGTTTCTTCTGAAGTCACCCAGATTTGAAAACTGACCGTTGTTATATTTATTGAAGGTACTTTCATCCTTCATTTCTCCCTCTTTATTTTCATAGTAAAAATAGTCGTCAAAATGAACTCCGTCTATATCGTAATTGTTCACAACCTCCATTACCCGATCCGTAACCCACTTCCTCGACTCAGGAATTCCCGGGTCTACAATGAACCTGCTCATGGAGGTCTTTATCAATTCCGGGTGTTCCTTATAGACACTCTTTTCAACATTCAGCGATGAAACAGTAGTGTCCTTAACATCCATTGACACCCTGTAAGGGTTAAACCAGGCATGAATTTCAAGGTTGCGTTTACGTGCCTCTTCTATTGCAAAGGCAAGAGGGTCAAAGCCCGGGTCCTTCCCAAAGGTCCCCGTCAGGTAACGTGACCATGGAACAATATCCGATTTGTATAAAGCGTCCCCCTCCGGACTTACCTGAAAGAAAACAGCATTCATATTATGTTCAACCGCCTTATCCAGAACTGCCACAAGCTCTTCCTTGCTTTTATTAATCCTCTCTGCGTCATTCTGAATTTTTATGGTGTCCAGGGAAGGCCAGTCCATATTAAGAACAGTACAGACCCATGCTCCCCGGAGCTCCCTTTTTACCACCGGCGCTTTATCCGGTATGTATTTGGAGTATGGAGTCCACGGAAATGTTTGTGCAAAAATTCCGACAGGAATTAAAGAAAACACCAAAACCACAACTATAAATAAGTTAACAAACCTCTTAAATCTCTCAATTACCAGCATACTTAACCCCCTAATAGTTTTACGCTCAGTAAATTGCCAGATGAGCTTATATAGTATATATATTAAATTTCCAGCAGTTCAAAGTCAACCTGTAAATCTTGTCTGCCTCAATTATTACGGGTATAAACCATATAACTGCATCACCTGAGAGTTAAGCTTTCCTGCGCATATTTTATTATAGGTTCAAGAAAAAATTCTATAAGCTTTTTCTTCCCGGT
>JAAZCB010000315.1 GCA_012513545.1 Clostridiaceae bacterium | reverse complement strand
GAACTAGCATTTCTTATCCTGGTCAACATATCTGCGATTATATCAGTTGCCTGCATATGTTTAACCTCCTTTCATAAGATGACTACCAACTTGCTTTTCTAACGCCGGGTATTTGTCCTTTATATGCCAATACCCTGAAGCATAAACGGCATATGCCGAATTTTCTTAAATAAGCATGCGGCCTTCCGCATAATTTACATCTATTATAAGCTCTTGTTTTAAACTTAGGCGTTCTTTGCTGCTTTAGTACCATAGACTTTTTTGCCACTCATATCCCTCCTTTTAACTTTGACTGAACGGCATGCCCATGAGCTTTAAGAGCTCTTTTGCTTCTTCATCGGTCTTTGCCGTTGTTACGAACGTAATATCCATTCCTCTTATCTTTTCAATTTTATCATAGTCGATCTCAGGGAAAATAAGCTGCTCTTTAACACCCAAAGAATAATTTCCTCTACCGTCAAATGAATTTACCGGTACACCTCTAAAGTCTCTTACTCTTGGAAGAGATACGTTTATAAGTTTATCTGCAAACTCATACATTCTCTCTCCTCTTAAGGTTACCTTGCATCCTATATTCATACCTTCTCTAAGTTTGAGAGCCGCAACTGACTTCTTTGCTTTTGTTACAACTGGTTTTTGTCCGGCAATAATTGTCATGTCATTAACAGCAGCATCAAGAGCCTTTGCGTTTTCCTTAACATCGCCAACTCCCATGTTTAGAACTATTTTTTCAAGCTTCGGCATTTGCATCGGACTCTTGTAATTAAATTTAGACTGTAATGCCGGTATAACTTCATTTATATACTTATCCTTTAATCTTGACATTCATAAACCTCCTTTCGTGAAAAATCCTTATGTCACTTCTTTACTGACTTTATACTGTCAATTATTTCTCCGCACTTTTTACACTGTCTGTCCTTTTCTCCGGTTTCATACACTTTTTTGCCTACTCTTGTTGGCTCTCCACACCTGGGGCAAACCAACATTACTTTTGAACTGTGAATCGGAGACTCCTGATGAATTATACCGCCCTGTTGCATCTGAGATCTGGGCTTCTTATGCTTGGTTCTCATATTTATTCCCTCAATCAGTACCATACTTTTGTCGGGAATAACTTCCAATACTCTTCCTTTTTTATCAGCGTCCTTACCGTTTAATACAATTACGGTATCTCCCCTTCTTACATGAACTTTATTGATCAATTTAAGCCGCCTCCTCCCTTATAATACTTCTGGTGCGAGGGACAATATTTTCATATATTCCTTATCCCTTAATTCTCTTGCTACAGGTCCGAATATACGCGTACCTCTTGGATTTTTATCCTCTTTTATTAAAACTGCAGCATTTTCATCAAACTTTATATAAGAACCGTCAGGCCTTCTAACGCCTCTTTTTGAACGAACAATAACGCACCTGACAACATCACCTTTTTTAACAACTCCACCGGGTGTTGCATCTTTAACTGAAGCAACAATAACATCTCCAATATTTGCATACTTTCTCTTTGATCCACCCAGGACCTTTATACACATTAACCTCTTCGCTCCAGTGTTATCTGCTCCCTTAAGTGCCGTTTGAGCTTGAATCATGTTCCAGCCTCCTTTCTTATAGCTTTTAGCGAGCCTTTTCTATTATTTCTACAACTCTCCACCTCTTATCCTTGCTAAGAGGACGAGTTTCCATTACTTTTACCTTGTCACCAATTTTACACTCGTTGCTTTCATCATGGGCTTTTAACTTATAGGTTCTTTTAACAAACTTCTTATACAAAGGATGCTGAACTGAACCTTCTATGCTAACAACAACTGTTTTTTCCATTTTATCACTGGTAACTTTTCCTATCCTAGTTTTTCTTAGCGCTCTATCAGCCAACTAAACCTACCTCCTTCCAAGGTATTAAACCTGAACACCTTTTAATTCTCTTTCTTTCAATATAGTCTTTATACGAGCAATTGACTTCTTAACGTCCTTTAATTTCATAGGATTATCCAACTGGTTGGTTGCATGCTGAAATCTTAATTTAAACAGTTCCGACTTTAATTCGCCCAATTCTTTTACCAATTCATCCTGGGTTTTTTCTCTTATTTCTTTAGCTTTCATTTGCTTCACCACCCATTTCTTCATCGCGTGATACAAATTTACACTTTATAGGAAGTTTATGCATTGCAAGCCTTAAAGCTTCTCTTGCAACTTCTTCTGACACGCCTGCAATTTCAAATAATACTCTTCCCGGTTTTACTACTGCAACCCAATACTCGGGTGAACCTTTACCACTACCCATCCTTGTTTCGGCAGGTTTCTGTGTAACAGGTTTATCAGGAAATATTTTTATCCAAACCTGACCGCCTCTTTTTATGAAACGAGTCATGGCAACCCTGGCAGCTTCAATCTGATTGCTTGTTATCCAGGCTGGTTCTAGCGCCTGGAGACCGAATTCTCCATGAGCAACAGTATTACCTCTTGTAGCTACACCTTTCATTCTGCCTCTTTGGACCTTTCTACGCTTAACTCTCTTAGGCAATAACATTACTTAACTCCTCCTTCCGGCTTTCTTTCCCTCTTTACAGCTGGAAGAACTTCACCTTTGTAAATCCAGACCTTAACACCGATCTTGCCGTATGTTGTATCAGCTTCTGCAAATCCGTAGTCAACATCTGCCCTTAAAGTCTGAAGAGGTATTGTACCTTCATGATAATGCTCATTTCTTGCTATTTCCGCACCGCCAAGACGTCCTGAAACATTTGTCTTAACGCCCTTTGCTCCAAGTTTCATAGCTCTTGACATTGCCTGCTTCATAGCCCTTCTGAATGAAATTCTTTTTTCGAGCTGTGATGCAATGTTTTCAGCAACAATTTGTGAATCAAGTTCCGGTACTTTTATTTCTGTTATGTTTATAAGAACACTCTTTTGAGTAAGTCTTTCAAGCTGTTTTCTGAGTTCATCTATTCCTGAACCACCTTTTCCAATAACAAGACCCGGTTTTGCTGTATTGACATTTACCTTTATCTTATTGGCAGCTCTTTCAATCTCAATCCTGGATATGCCTGCAGTATAAAGCTTCTTCTTAATGAATTTTCTTATTTTAAAATCTTCAACCAAGAACTCGCTGAAATTTTTATCACTGGCATACCATTTTGTATCCCAATCTTTTATAATTCCTATTCTTAACCCATGGGGATTAACTTTTTGGCCCATTATCCACCCTCCTTCTCCAAGTTATTTTCTTTCCTTGACTACCAAAGTTATATGACTCGTTCTTTTCTTAATTCTATTAGCTCTACCCTGTGCTCTCGGCATAATTCTTTTCAAGGTAGGACCCTGATTTGCGTATGCTTCAGCTACATATAATGAATCTCTGTTAAGACTCTTATTTGGATCATTTGTTGCATTTGCTTCTGCTGATTTCAAAAGCTTGAACAATATATCCGATGCAGCTTTGGGTGTAAACTTGAGTATACCATATGCCTCATCAATATTTTTATTTTTTATCAAATCAAGGACAATTTTAACCTTCCTTGAAGATATCCTTGCATACTTCAATACTGACTTTCCCTGATCCCTACCTATTCCGAGCTTCTTTTTTTCATCCTTGGTAAGAATAGGAAGTTTTCGAGATTTTCTATTAATTAATCCATAAGCTTCCAAAGCTTTTTCCTTATCTTCAAGAAGTTCCTGTTTAGATTTTGCAGTGTTATCCAACTGGAATTCCTCCTTTCATATTAAACTTTTCTTTACTTTAATGACGTTGATCTTTCCGTATGGCTGCCATGACCTTTAAAAGTCCTTGTCGGAGCAAATTCACCAAGCTTGTGGCCCACCATATCTTCCGATACGTACACTGGCACATGCTTTCTTCCATCATGAACTGCTATTGTATGTCCAACCATTTGTGGAAATATAGTAGATGCTCTTGACCAAGTCTTCAGCACTTTTTTCTCGTTTTTCTCATTCATAGCCTCTATTCTGCTAATAAGCCTTGACTCAATATATGGTCCTTTTTTAATCGACCTGCTCATCTATCCCTGTTCCTCCTTTCATTAGCTGTTATAAGCCAATTTCATGTTATACTTACTTAATTATAAAAATTACTTTTTATTCCTTCTCTTAACAATAAATTGGTCAGATGCTTTCTTCTTCTTTCTTGTCTTATAACCTAATGTAGGCTTACCCCAAGGTGTTACAGGACTAGGTCTGCCAATAGGTGATTTTCCTTCACCACCACCATGTGGATGGTCAACAGGATTCATAACAACACCTCTGACTGTAGGTCTTACACCCATCCATCTTTTTCTTCCTGCTTTACCGATTGAGATGTTTTCATTTTCAATATTCCCAACCTGTCCAATGCTGGCTTTACAGTTTAACCTGAACATCCTTACTTCTCCCGAAGGAAGCCTTATCTGAGCATAATTACCCTCTTTTGCCATAAGCTGAGCTTCATTCCCTGCTGCTCTAACTATCTGAGCACCTTTTCCGGGCTTTAACTCAATATTATGAATCATCGTACCAATTGGTATGCTGCTAAGAGGAAGTGCATTTCCCGGCTTTATATCTGCATTCTCGCCGGATTCAACTATATCTCCGACTTTTAAACCTTCCGGTGCAATTATATATCTTTTTTCACCATCAAGATAATAAAGCAGAGCTATGTTGGCTGTCCTGTTAGGATCGTATTCTATAGCCGCAACTTTTGCCTTTATTCCGTCTTTATCTCTTTTGAAATCTATAACCCTATACTTCTGTCTTGCTCCCCCACCATGATGACGCACAGTAATCCTACCATATGAGTTCCTGCCGCCAGTTTTCTTAATAGGCTCAAGCAATGACTTTTCCGGCTCTTTCTTGGTGATTTCCTCAAAAGTCGATACTGTCATAAACCTTCTAGCTGGTGATGTAGGATTGTACTTTTTTACTGGCATGTCTTTTCACTCCTTTATAAATCTTAACAAATAAGATTAAGCTTATTGTGTAACTCCAAATTCTTCAATACTGGTTTTAACCTTCCTGTTAACAGGAACTTGTTTGCCGCCTTTTGCAAGATAAGCTACCGGCTTGGGATCAAGATCTATTTTAACAATAGCTTTTTTCCAATCTGCCCTTCTCCCCTGATGAACACCCATTCTCTTCATCTTGCCTTCAAAATTCAAAGTATTAACCTTTAGAACCCTGACCTGAAACAACTTCTCAACGGCATGCTTTATTTCAGTTTTTGTTGCATCTACATCTACTATAAAGGTGTACTTTCCGTTGGCAACCTCACTATTACTTTTCTCTGTTATAAATGGTCTTTTTATTATATCTTCGGCTGTTCTCATTATGCGTACACCTCCTCAACCTTTGATACTGCTTCCTTGGTAATTATAAACTTGTTGTACTTTACAATATCATAAACATTCATTGTATTAACAAGCAATGTCTTCACCCCAGGCAAATTTCTTGCTGCAAGCTGAACATTTTCATTTTTTTCTGCCAAGACTATTACCGCACTGTCTTCGATCTTAAGATTCTTTAAAACATCTGCCATCTGCTTAGTTTTATGGGTGTCAAAACTAAGTTTATCGAGAACAAGTATTTCGTTTTCTGCTACCTTTGAAGAAAGAACAGACCTGAGAGCCACCCTCTTTAACTTTTTAGGCAGAGTGTATCTGTAACTTCTCGGTTTAGGTCCTAACACTATTCCACCTTTAATCCACTGGGCAGAACGTATACTTCCTTGTCTTGCCCTACCGGTTCCTTTTTGCCTCCAGGGTTTTATCCCTCCGCCTCTAACTTCACTTTTTGTCTTTGTAGACTGAGTTCCCTGTCTCTTATTAGCCAATTGATTAAGCACAACTTGGTGAACTGCGCTCTCCTTTGCTTCTACACCAAAAATACTATCACTTAGCTCTATATCTCCAATAACTTTACCGTTTATATCAAACAAATCAACTTTTGGCATTTCATTTCCTCCTTTCGCCTGTTTTATTTCCCGGACTTAACAGTATCCTTTATAATAAGTAAGCCACCTTTTGCTCCCGGAACTGCTCCTTTAACCAGGAGAAGGTTTCTATCCGCATCAACCCTGACAATATCAAGGTTCTGAACAGTAACCTTGTCAACCCCCATATGTCCTGGTAGCTTTTTACCTTTAAAAACCCTTGCAGGATTTGTATTCGCTCCCATAGATCCAACTCTTCTATGATACATTGAGCCGTGTGTCTCTTTACCCCTTGCGTGGCCATATCTTTTTATTACTCCAGCAAAGCCCTTTCCTTTAGAAATACCGGTTACATCAATTCTGTCACCATTTTGGAACATATCCGAAACCTTAATTTCCTGACCTACTTCATACTTCTCAATTCCTTCGGCTCTAAATTCTTTTAAATACTTCTTTGTGGATAACTTAAGCTTTGAAAAAACTCCACGAGCCGGCTTGGTAAGCCTTTTCTCAGGTATATCCGAATACCCTACCTTTACTGCGTTGTAACCGTCTGTTTCTGTCGTCTTCTTCTGAACAACAGTAACCGGTCCAGCTTCTATTACAGTTACTGGAATTGATAATCCGTCCTCTGTAAACACTTGTGTCATTCCAACTTTTTTGCCCAGTATGAACTTATTCATTCTTTCATTCCCTCCTATGGTTATTGGTTCACAATTCACTTATGTGAACATGACCTGATTCACAAAACGCCATACTAATTAAAGTTTGATTTCAATATCCACACCAGCAGGAAGATCCAATCTCATAAGAGCATCTACCGTCTTAGGTGTTGGAAGCAATATATCTATAAGTCTTTTATGCGTCCTCATTTCGAATTGCTCACGCGCATCCTTATACTTATGTGGTGCTCTCAGTATTGTTATAATTTCCTTCTCTGTAGGAAGCGGTACAGGTCCTGATACCTGAGCTCCTGTTCTCTTTGCAGTATCCACTATCTTTTCTGCAGATTGATCAAGAACTTGATGATCAAAAGCCTTTAATCTGATTCTGATTTTCTGTTTGTTTGCCATACATAATCCTCCTTATTATTGTTACGTACAACAAGCAGTTATCTGTACACTATGCCGGGTGTTTCTTGTTTAGTTATATAAAAACCCAGGTATAATAAATGCCATATAATAGGCAGTCTAACCTGGGCTGTACTTAGCCAATTAATACGCATATAAAGCGCATCGCAAAATGTACAGTGACTTGTCGCCCGGTTTCGAGAATCGGACATTCTCCATAGAAGTTACCTACATTATGTAGCAATCTCCTACTTCATTGTATGCCTCGTCACAACATTCAATATTTTACTACGTAATTATATTTTTTGCAAGCATTTTTTTATTTTTTTTATTTGCAATATTTTACACTATGAACAAAGCCTTATGGAATAGACCATAAGGCTTTGATATAAATCTGGCAGCGACCTACTTTCCCGGGACGTCGCCATCCAAGTATCATCGGCACTGAGAAGCTTAACTGCCGTGTTCGGTATGGG
>JAAZCB010000314.1 GCA_012513545.1 Clostridiaceae bacterium | reverse complement strand
TACCACTATACACGCCGTCTGCCTTTATATCATCGCCATTTGAGACATTGCCATCGTCTCTTAGCAATGTAACGTTGTTCTTGACATTGCCGTTTTCATCCGTCAAAACCAGGCTTATAGCAGCATCATCAGCAATCCTTCCCTGAGGTGCTATCCTGAATATTAGAGAAGAGCTTTGATTTGCAAATACTGTAACTTTGTCTGCAGTTAATGTGCCTAAGTCTTTCATTGGCATAGTATATTCAACTCTGATTTCTGACGAAGCTGCACTTTCACCGTATTTGTTGGTAGCCGTGACAATATAGTAGTATGTATTTCCGGAAATCAGATCACCATCAGGAAAGAAGGGCTCTGTTATATATTCACCATGGTCCTTATACTGTGATCCTTCAAGTCTACGTTTTACTGTATAGAAATCAGCTTTTTTATCCGGTGCCCATCTTAAAACTATGTTTCCGTTTTCCTTGTAAGAAGAAACGATTGGTGTATCCGGTGGGTTTTGGTTGATTTCAAATAGAAGAGTCGTCGTACTTACTATACCGTTTTCAGTGTATGCCGTTAATATCATACTTTCAGCGTCCATATCTTCACCTGCTGAAAGGTTTATAACAGCCTGACCATTACTGTCAGTAATAATTTCTTCAGGTATATCAATATCTCCAGTGACAGAAAGCATACATTTTGTATTTGATACCGGATTTTCATATATATCGGTGATAGTTAGAAATATATCTTTTGATTCGCCATGCTCAAACTTGTATTCATTACTATCAAAAACTATGTTTGCCGGCTGATCTGCAACCAGTTGCATATTAACTGAAATTTCAGCATTATCAGCCTTTGCTACAAAATATACATCAGAAACTACGGTCGGAGCATTAAATAGAAAAGAAAACTCGCCATTTGATGTATTCTGCTGTTCGGGTATCACTAAACCTTGTGAAGCCTGTACAGTTACAAGAGTGTCATCTTCCACCTTATTATGATGTGCATCATAAATTGTACCTGATATATTTGCGGATTTGCCAACAACAACTGGCGATTTTGCGTGAACAGTAATTTGGTTTGGGTGACCTGCCTTAAGTGTTATTTCCTTGTGGACTTTCTGGGTTGGAAACGTGCTGCCGTAATTATTATCCCATGAAATAATATTTGCAAAACTTTACCTTTTTCATGATGAGTAAATTCAATTACACCTTCTCCATTGTTGTCCGCTCCGATATGCAATTCTTTTGCAATAACCTTCTGTGTATCGCTTGACAACCTTACTATTGCATTTGTTGCCGGCAAGCCATAATCATCGGTTAATTTTATACCAATTTGCCCTACATCTGTTACCCTTTCAGGAAGTTTTACAAAGTCAGCAGTTAATTTTACTGCCTCGTTAATTGCAGAACCGGTTTTGAACTTAAAAGAATATGTGGAATTGTTCGAATTATTGTCAGGGCTCCTTAAATCAGCCTTTAATGACAATTGGACATTGTAATCTGTATATCTCTCTAATACAGGTGAATTCAAAGTAATAACATTATTTTTCTTATCATATGTACTCTCGCATGTTACTCCGTTAAGTGTTACCCGGAAGCTTTCCTTTTCGAATTGCTGCCTGAATCTATTATAATTCTTGTCCTTTGGGTTTAAAACTATTTTTATTATGCTATCAGGTCTTATATTGCTTGAACCGTCTGCTGGAAATGAATTCAGTACAGGCAGCCTGTGTGCCTCAGCAGAATTGTCACTTTTTGCATAAGCTATACTGGAAATTAGACTCTGTAGTATAAATACTACCATTAAAATAAAAGACAGATACTTTTTACTTGCAAACCTCATCAATAATTGACCTCCTTAAAAAAACACAAAATCATTATACTTATTTAATGGACTGTTGTCGAAATAAATATAATAAGTCAAGAAATGATCTGTTCTTTGTGTAGTCTGCATCATAAAACATACTGAAATAAAAAACACTTGGCGGTCTTTCTCCAAGTGCTTATATCCGTACATAATTTCAATTGCCCTACTACACTTTAAACCAGCATATGTATATTATATATGCTGGTTCAGAATTGTACAAACAGCAAATTTT
>JAAZCB010000313.1 GCA_012513545.1 Clostridiaceae bacterium | reverse complement strand
CTCTCTTTGTTCCTGCCATTCCTATGGGATAATCACGCACAAACACAACCAGGTTAATATCCTTTTCCTTCATCTTCTTGATCAAACGTATTATTAAAACCTTCTTCTGAAATTATAAGCATCTATTATTGTTATATCCCCGTCAGCATTAAAAGTATGAGTCCCCTTAAGATCCCCGGCCCAATCAGGCAGAACTCTAAGCACCTGTTCTTCCATATACTCAGTTGTGCTGAGCCTCGAGATTTTGTTAAAGCTGAATGCCTGGCCATATCTTTCTGAGCAATCCTGTCCAGGCCGGTAAATAATCCCATCGCTTTTGAAAATGTTTCCTGCTGGTCTGGCTTTTCTCACATCTGTTACAACAGGATTCAGCGGATGACTAATCCAGCTATCTGATAAAAAATTATCATTATAAAAAACATAGAGTTCCGGACTATTCTCCTGGGCAGATTCAATATTCTCAATCAGGGTAAAAAGCCACCATTTATTATCGTGATAAAACAAAGTAGTATCAACCGCATTAAGGTTATTCATAATTGTTTTAACGTAATTCCATTTATAAGGAAATCCAGCTGATCTGTATAAATCGATAGTCCGGTTCTGTCCTGATTCAGGAATCATGTAATAATCTCCATCCGCTTCAACTATAAAAGGATAAGACAAGTGATACGGTTTTTCCAATGCAATACCTGATTTAATAAACATGCCTTTCCCATCCAGCTCCAGAACAGAGATATGTCCCTTATTCTTGCTATAAATAAATTCCTCAACAAACACGTAATATTTTTCATCCTTGTAAACAACAAACGGATCAGCCCAGAACTTTTCTCTCCCTGGTTTTATCTGTTTGAATTCTTTATAATTATTATTGAGAAAATCTTTATCATTGCCAATGTTGTAAAGCAATACCCAGGAAAAGGGATCCGAATAACATAACTTTTTAAATACCTTTCTGAGCAGGTGCATTCCAGAAATTAATATATTAATAATGGATGCATAGAACCGGGGAACATTCTGATTTCTCTTAAGCTCAACTGATTCTGATATATAACGCTCCTCAAGCCTGATCAGATAATCATCACCATTAAGATAAATTCCCTGAATGATTCTTGGTATGCATAATGAGACTCGCTTAAACAATTTATCTCTATTCAAACTCACTGAATAAGAGATTGTTGATTCAAAGAATCTGGCCAGTACCTTTTTCTTCGATCCAGTCCCCTTTACGGAATACAATTCCATCCCGGTAACCGGATCGTTTTTAACAACTTCATAATAACCTATTGTGTCTTCGTTTTTATTAGTAAAATCAGATGAATTAAATGACCAGACACCTAATGAAGGGATCTCCGAAAGGTCTTTACTTAGTTGCCCATAACCAAGATTGATTATAATGTCCAGATCATACCCTCTGATTTTGTCAAGGATATCAATCTCTGAACGTCCGTCATTGACTTTATCTGTTTTGCATAAATTTAAACATGCCACTTCATCTGATAACTGTGCAAGGCTTTCTTCCTTTTCACAATTATTCTTTCCGGAAAAAAACAGTGCATCAATTTTTTTATGCAGGATAAAAGGGAACAAAGACAGTTTTGATAAAAGAGAAGCTTCCGATCTTTGACTATTGCCTATTATTATCAGGTCAATTCTGGAATATTCTGAAAAATGTAGGTTCTTTATCATCGAAAGAGCCCATGAAGGAATAATAAAGCTATTCACAAACAATCCTATTTTGAGTTTTTCCTTCATGTATATATATATAAACCTCTATATTTATTAAACCAGGGACAGCAAAATGACAATCCAGTCAGCCTTTTATACTAACTCTCGCGTGGTTTTCTTACTTTACCGGCAATCTTTTCATAAATAGCAGCTGTCTGGTCTGCGATTAAATCCCAATCGTATGGAGACATGTCATAATCTTCTAACTTGAAGTCCTTTTTCAGCCATTCATCAAGACCTTTTCTCAATGATTCTTCATCCCCTGTAATGAAAAAGTTATTATCGGAGAGATTGACTACTTGCTTATTCGCAGGTATATCGCTCACAAGGACCGGGATCTTATAACTCATGGCTTCAAGTAAAGATATGGGTAATCCCTCATGAAATGATGGTAATATGAATAATCTGGTATTGGTGAACAGTTGCTGCAGTTTTTCTCCTTTAATAAATCCTGTAAGAACCACATTATTCTGCTTGGCTAACTGTTTCAAATTCCTTGAATAGTTGGTTTCATGGTCCGCATCTCCAGCTATTACAAGCCTGTAATCGTTTTGATTCAACTTTGAGAATGACCTGATAAGTAAATCAAAACCTTTTTCCTCCACAAAACGACCAAGGGTAAAGACATATTTATGAGGTTCTAGTCCAAGAGTCTTAATATAATCGGTATCATAATTAAAAACTGGTGAGGTAAATCCATTATAGATAAGATTAGTGTCATTCCTCTTATACTTATTTTCCAGAATGTCCTTTATTACATTGGATATCACAATGACTTCGTTTGCATATTTAGCTCCCAACTTCTCTCCCTGGCGGAGTATAAATTTTGCTAAAGTTCCCCATTTGGCACGGTCGTAATCAGGCCCGT
>JAAZCB010000312.1 GCA_012513545.1 Clostridiaceae bacterium | reverse complement strand
TTAAGACCGGAATATATCAAAAATGCGAAGGAAACAAAGCATAAGGTATATCCGACAGCATCAAACAATGTATCTGTTAGTGAAATGGAACGATTTGAACCAATAGAAGTTGTTACTACCCCGAAGAATGCAAAGGTACTTGATTTCGGGCAGAATTTTGCAGGTTATGCAGAATTTAAAATAAAGGCAAAAGAAGGGGATAAGATTACTCTTCGCTTTGGTGAATTAATTAATACGGACGGCGAGTTTACACAAAAGAATATACAGTTATCAACTAAGAAAAAAACGACACCTTTGCAGAAGGTGGAATATATCTGCCATGAGGGAGAGAACCGCTATAAAACCAGCTTTGCCATATTCGGTTTCCGTTATGTGCTTGTTGAAACAGATATAACTTGGAAACCTGAGGATTTTACCGGAATCGCAGTTTATTCAAAGATGGAAGAGACATTAAAATTCGACTGTTCCAAAGATCTTTTGAATAAGTTTGTAAAAGCCACGGTATGGTCTGCAAAAAGCAATTCTCTTGATGTACCTACAGACTGTCCGACACGTGAAAGACATGGCTGGTCAGGTGATGCACAGATATTCTGCAATACAGCAAGCTATCTATTCTCATATGCACCATTTGCTAAGAAATATATAAATGATCTTCAAGATATTCAAGGTAAGGACGGAAGATATGCACAGATAGCACCATATGGGGGAGTTGACTTCTATATGGCTACGATGAATGGTTCTGTCGGCTGGGCTGATGCAGGAGTTTTAATCCCTTACAGGTTATGGAAGAAATATGGAGATGAAAGAGTAATACAGGACAATTATGAATCCATGAAACGATATGCGCATTTTATGATAAAACGAGCTGGTAAATCTGATCTTTTATCTAAACACATTAGGATATCCAAAGAAAACCAGAAGTATCTTGTTAACAGCGGACAGTCTTTTGGTGAATGGGCAGAACCTTCTGATGTGCGTCCGTTTTCAATAAAGGATTTCATTTTTCCACATACCGAAGAATCAACAGCTTATACCTCTTATGTCATGGAGCATATGGCTGAAATAGCAATGCACTTAGACAAAAAAGAAGACAGTTTACTTTATACTAAATATGCAGAAGGCTGTAAAAATGCTTACCAAGAACTTGTTGAAAAAGCAGACCATACACTTAATACAACACGTCAGGTAAAACTTGTGCGCCCGCTGTATATGAACCTTCTTAATGAAAAACAGACAGCATTTGCAAAAACACAATTAATTAAAGCACTTGAAGCATACAACTGGCGTTTAGGTACCGGATTCCTTTCCACTCCGTTTATTCTAGATGTGTTACAAGATATAGATAATGAATATGCTTACCGGCTTTTGGAAAATGAAGAATGTCCAGGATGGCTTTTCATGACGAAGAATGGTGCAACAACAGTATGGGAAGCATGGGAAGGAAATTCTACACCTGATAAAGGTATTGCTTCTTTAAACCATTACTCAAAAGGAGCAGTATGTGAATGGATATTCAGTACAATGTGTGGAATAAAGGTTGCTAAAGAAAATCACTTCATAATAGCTCCACTTCCAGGAGGAACAATAGACCATGCTGAAACTGAATACAAGAGCATATATGGCACTGTTAAGGTAAGATGGGAGAAGAAAGACAACACAACCACCTATACCATTACAATCCCAGCAAACACAACAGCAAACATACATCTACCTGATGGAACTGCACAAACAGTAAGTGCTGGGGAGTATAGGCTTGAGACGAGGTAAGTAAAAATATAATAGGATTAAACAAAACCTACTAATACAATAAAGGAATTTAATTAATTATTTATCATTTTCGATGTACTTATTTTTTCTGTCCAATTAAGTGTAGCTTATCCATCTGAAATCAAGATGATTACTGTGCTAGCAGTAAATGTATTTAATTCTTTGCCTACCAATAAGATTAATAAAGTTATATAATTAATAAGGAGGATATAAATTATGAATAAGTATGCTCAAGTTGCAGTTAATGCTGGGTTTTATGTTAAAGAGGGAATGACCCCTGATTATGCGTGGAAAAAAGCAAGTTGTGAAATATTTGAGCCAGGTAGCTCTTCACAAAAAAAAGGATGTCCTAAAAATACTTTCTTAGGTTTATACGGAGGACAGGGAATAAATGCTGAGTATGCAAGAAAGGCACTCAACTATTTAAGAAGTAATAATATTAGTGAAATTGAACCAGAGGAACTATGGATTATTATAAATGAAGGTACAAAAAAAGCATATAATCAACAAATGCATGTTGTTATTGCCATGTATAAAGCAGGGTTAATTTAATCGGTAGAAACCTATTAGTTGAAATAAAAATTTAATAAATATGAATTATTCGGAATTAAATGATAATAATGGTGTGACTTGCATTAAGGAGCAAATATCTGATTGGGAAGCGTATTTGAAACTTAATGAAGAAAAAGCTAAAGAATTAGCTATTGATATTAATTATCATGATTATCGAATTACTAAAGATATGGAAAAGTTCATTTTCAACATCAGTTTTAATAGAACATTTAAAAAAAACTTAAGAGGTAACAATGTTACATTAGTTAAAGAAGAGAAACTGGAAGATAATTCAATAGAGTATATAGGACCAACGATAGGCAATGTATATTCATATAATCGAAATACTCAAGAACTGATTATTGAAATGAACGATGATTTTTTTGAAAAATGGAAAAGGAACAAATATGAGATTTTAAAAGAAGGTAAGCTTTACATTTCAAATATTGGTGATGTTGTTCAAATAAAGAGATTAAGAAAAGGTTTGGTAACGCTTCAAGAAGGTAGAACAACTAACAAAAACTTAATTAACTTCATTTTTAATGCAAGTAAAGCGAAACAAATAACTTCATGTAAATATAAAATTGATAAGAATAATCTATTACAGAAGAACTTAAACGCGGAACAAATAGAAGCTGTTAATGGAGCAATTAACTGTGAAGATTTATTTTTAGTACAAGGACCACCAGGAACAGGAAAGACAACAGTAATAGCAGAAATATGTTATCAAAATGCAATTCGTTATTTAAAAACACTTGTAGCATCACAGACTAATCTTGCAGTAGACAATGCTTTAAGTAAGCTTATACATCATTATAAGATAATTCCATTAAGAAAAGGTAATGATGAAAGTGTTGAGGAGGAAGGTATTTATTTCACAGAAGGAAAAGTAATAGATACATGGATAGACAATACAATAAAAGAAAATAATAAAAGGGTTGAAAACAAAAAGGAATATTTGGATAAAATTACTAAGATGAATAAGGAATCTACATATGTTTTCAGTCTATTTAAAGAGTATGTTGATTTTAATAAAGAAAATAACTTAATAGAGAAAGAAATTGAGAATCTAGATAAATCTTTTAAATCTAAGAAAAGTGAATTATTGTCGATTGAAACTGCAATAAATGATTTTAGTATAGACCCATCAAATTATGAAAATAAAGAAATATTAATAAATCTATGCTGCGATAAAGATGATATAGGGGATAAGATAGTATCTATTTTTAATCGTACTATGCAATTAAACGATGATTTTAAAGGTATTAGTCATCAGTATGAATCAGAATTAAAGACTATTAATGATAATATTAGTTCTAACCAAACCATAATGTATTTAATACCAGAGAAGATAAATTGGATTAAATCAATAATTAAAAAATTAAATCTGGATTATGATGTTAAAAACTTTGAATATATTAATCGTAATCCATTCAATATTAAAAGTAGATTTTTTGAAATATCAGAATCTATATGTAAGCATATAACAGAATATGAAGAAGAGATAAAGAATATAGATTTAGAATATAATGAGAAGCTTAATGCAATTGAAGATGAAATTAGCAGTGGCTTGATTATTGATCACATTAACATGAAGAAAGAATTGCTTGTATCTATTTATAAAGAGTTTATTAAAATATCATTTAGTGATATTTATAATGAATTATTAATAGATCCATATGGAGTTGAAGTAGAATTAATTGAAAACTATAGAAAAATAAGCGGGGATGTATTTGAAACAAATAATGAAAAGGAAAAATCCTCTTTTGTTAGTGAAGTGGAAAAGACGATGCGTATTCTTGAGTATCATGAAAATAATGTAATTGGTAGTATTATTCAGTATAAGCACAAACAACTACTGTTTGAATATAGTTGGATTGAACAAAGAATAATGTGTTCTATTAAGGAACTAATTGATCGAACAGTAAACTTAAAAGTATCTTTACAGGATATCGATACAAATTTAGAAATGCTAAATGACTATGACTCAGAAGTTAAATCTAATAAGGAATATATAATTAATAAAATAGGAAAATATACAAATAGGAGCATCAGTAATAGCAGAAATTATTCATATGATAACGTAGACTTATATTTTATCTATAAAAAAATTGGATGTCTTGAAAGAGAGCTTAATGAGAGAAAGCAAGAAGAAACACAAATTGCATTATCTAATATTGTTAACACAAATAAATGGTTAAATGATATGTATCAATTGTTGAATGAATGTGATCTTCTTGAAGTATGTATTTCGAATAATATAAAAGAGCAAACGGAAAGAAAAACTAATCTATTGAACAAAGAAAAAACCATTAAAGAACTTTACGATTTAAGACAATTATATAAAAAGTTAATTATTAAATCAGAGGAAATAGCAAATGTTTGCTTTGACAATAGTGCTTTATTAAAAAAAGAAAGGGATTGTAAAAAAGTTGAGAGAGAAGATTCATTCAAAAGTCAGTTATCAAGGATGATATATGAGTTTGAGAAAGAAGCAAAGAAGGAAATAGGAGAACTTGAGAAAGATTATGAAGCATATAAAGATGCTAATATACAACTTAATGTGAATCTAAAAAAAGCAAAGATATTTGCAGATAATCAAAAAAATATACAATTATCCATACACAACAAGCGAAAAGAGGAATTAAGGAACGAAGTTGTAATGCTCCATAATACAATTATCAACAGTATAAAAAACATAATTAAGGAGATGGAAGAGTATACTGCACCCATACCAGTTGACACGAATATGTAAAACATAGTTAAATGGAGGCATGAGCAGACTAAGAAGAAATTTTGAACCGGAATTTAAAGCAAAGGTAGTATTGGAGCTGTTGAGAGAGGAAATGACCCTCAATGAGTTAGCAGCCAGGTATCAGATCAGCCCTGTAGTAATAAGCAGGTGGAAATCCGAGTTCATGGAGAGAGCCCAGGAAGTATTCAAGAAGGGCCCTTCAACAGCAGAGAAGGAGCTGGAGGATAAACAGGAGGAGATTGAAGGCCTCCACCGCAAGATAGGGCAGCTGACCGTAGAGGTCGACTTCCTCAAAAAAAAATCTGCGGAAATCCTCAAAAGGAAGTGAACGCCTGGGATACGTTGAGAGGGATAACCCTGATATCACGGTAAAGCGGCAGTGCGAGCTACTATCAGTGAACAGGAGCAGCGCATACTATGAGCGTAAAGCAAGGACTGAGGATGAGCGGAACATCAGGATAATGCACCTTATCGACCAAATCCATACCGAGAGCCCTACATACGGATACCGCAAGATAACCGACATACTCAGGAGGGACATCCTGATAAACAGGAAGGCAGTAAGGCGTATGATGGGAAAAATGGGGATAATAACGGTATATCCCAAGCCTAACCTGAGCAAAAGGTACCATGCCGAGCATGTAAAGCCATACCTGCTCAGGAACCTTCCCATTACGCATCCTGACCATGTATGGGGCATAGACATAACATATATCAGGATGAGCAAAGGGTTCATGTACCTGTTTGTAATCATAGACTGGTACAGCAGATGCATAGTGGATTATGAGCTGTCAAGCACTTTGGACAAGGGATTCGTGA
>JAAZCB010000311.1 GCA_012513545.1 Clostridiaceae bacterium | reverse complement strand
TCCAGATTTCAAGGATCACTAATACCATATTTAATAAAGATTTTACTTACTAAATATATAATTGATGTACCTCAGATGACACAAGAAAGACAGTTCTTAGTGCAGATTTTCATAGTAACAGACAGTTCTTGAGTATCCCTCGGGACAACCTTGTTTGTGGAAACATATTTACATTTTTTTAAAGATGATTTGTGCTCTTAACTAAAAGAATAAATAGCCTCATATTCTTCTTAAAAAAATCATACTATTTTTTGATTTTCATAAGGATGACACAGGAAAGACAGTCCTACAGTATGACTTTCATATCGACAGACAGTCACGATTTCAGGATGGTGCCAAGATTATGCACATTGCATACTTGACAAGTAAAAAATAGTATGATTTGCTCTTTGTTAAGACAATAAGTGACTCTCATTTTAAAAGAAAAAAATCCTCACTTTTTGATCTATTCGATTTAATAGATGCAAAGATATCGACAGTTCTTAGTACAGATTTTCATAGTAACAGACAGTTCTTGAGTATCCCTCGGGACAAACTATCCCAGCATTGAATGTTCCTGATAATAACTATGGAACGCTTGTTACTGTAAATGCACCTAGTCAAGGTGCATCATATGAATTTGCCGGAATTGTTGTGGATGGTAAAGTTACAGATGGATTGACTGCATCTTTCAGAATCTACGAAGATACAGTAGCTACAGTGTACTACAAACCAGTAGGCTCTCAAGCAATCATTGTCAAAGATACCAACAATGATCAACTAGTAGTAGTCTATACAGAAACAAACGGAGTTTTAAGTTCAGCTAGTCAATTAGTTATCTCAAGTTTAGCAAGTCCAACAAAACCAGGGCTTGCATTTAGCAGTTGGAGTGTAACTGATTTTACAGTAACTTTTACTGAAGACGCTGTTGTTTATCCACTTTATACTACAGCTGTTAACGATTTATCACTTAATTTGATAAATGGAGTAGCTTCAGTTGAAGGACCCTATAGTTTCAATCAAGTTCTTACAGTTAATGCTAATGGAACAGGAACATTCAAATATTGGTTAAAAGATGGAAGAATTGCTAGTTTGGATGAAACATATACCTTTACTATAGCAAAAGCTCATGAACTAGAAGCAGTATATGACACTGATTTTGTGGCAAATACAGGTTCTTTTGTTGGTATATCCGATGTTTATGATAATTTAAGAAGTGGGTATTACACTGTAATTGGAAATATTGATTTGGCAACAGGAGAAGAATTGGTAGAATGGGGTATTATTACTTCAGATTTACCTGGTGGTATTACTTTGGATACTCCTGGAGTAGAAAAATATAACAGCAATAAATTAAACTCAGGAACAAATGAATTTGTTATGAGTTTTGTAAAGGATAGTGAAGTTCCTAATTATAGAGCATTTGTGACTACTATTAATGGAACAACAGTTAAGACCGTTTATTCATACATTCAAGATTTTGAAACTGTATATGAATACGCTAGTGATTTGATCATTTCTGAATATGGCGAAGGTTCGTCAAACAATAAATGGATTGAAATTTATAACCGAACAGGTTCAGCTGTAGACTTATCAATCTATTCACTTGCACTTTATTCAAACGGATCACCAACAGCCGGGACTACAGTTGCTCTTTCTGGAACATTAGCTTCAGGTGATGTGTATGTAGTATATAACGCAGGAGCAAATGCCACTGTTATAGCAGCTGGAGATTTATCATCTACAGTCACATATTTTAATGGTGATGATGCAGTAGCGTTGTTAAAAAATGGAACAGCAATAGATGTTTTCGGTGTCATTGGTACAGATCCAGGAACAGCTTGGACGTGGGATGGTGGAACAACCTTAGACCGCACATTAGTCAGAAAATCTACTGTCACAGGACCAACAACTACATGGAACTCAGCTGAGTGGGATGTATACGCAACAGATACATTTACTTATGTTGGATTTCACACAATGACATTATCATCTAGCCAAAGTGTTCTAATTATCACTGACTATGCTTTTAGTGGATGCAGTACTTTAAGTTCTGTTTATATATCCCAGAATATTTCCAGTATTGGCTGGGATGTCTTTGTGGGTTGTTTTTCAGGTTTGAATATTTAATTGGAATATGGAATTTCTCCAATGGCTGTCACTCCATTGTTTTCATTACCATTTAACTTGGAAACAGAAGTAATGCATCTAGGTATGGAAGCGGGATTTACTTATGTGGTTCTCAATGGCGAGGGTATTACGATAATTGATTATGATCTAGAAACTGAACAAGTCGTAATCCCGGAAAGCATCATAGTCGACTCAGTGAGTTATGATGTTTTAGCTATCAATCATCATGCTTTCAGTTTTAATGCCACATTAAAGGAAATTTCACTACCAGATAATTTAGGTTATATCGGTTATGGAGCATTCTACGAAACCAATAAATTAGTGATAGTAAACATTAATGAAACCAGCAAACTTGAAAGTATTGATTCTTATGCTTTCAGTTATGCTCATAAGTTGACTTCAATTTACTTACCTGCTAGTCTCACTTATTTGGCTGATTATGCTTTTCAGAGTGCTCAACAATTGCGAAATGTAGTTTTTGCAGAAGGAATCAACTTGGAATTTATCAATGACGGCACATTTTCCAGTTGTACTAATTTGGAAGAAATCATTATCCCTGATTCAGTAATCGATATTGGACCGGATGCTTTTAGTGCGTGTCAAAGATTGAGAAATGTTGAATTATCCAATAGCGGCAACTTGTTGCAAATTCAAATGTATGCCTTCAGTACCAATTACAGTTTGGAAACAATTGAAATACCGGCAAGCGTTCAAAACATCGGTCTTTTCGCTTTTGGCAACTGTTATAATTTGACTGAAGTTACTTTTGCGGCAGGAAGTACTTTGGAATCGATTGGTCAATATGCATTCTATTACAATATGAGGTTAGAGAGTATTTCCTTACCTGACACTCTCGCTGTTATTGGTTCCGATGCTTTTGGGGAATGTTTCAATTTACGGGAAGTTAATATACCAAGTGCTTTGACAGAAATACCAAGTAATATATTTGTGGATTGTTACAGTTTGGAAACTGTGATTTTTCCGGGGAATTCAATAGTTACTGAAATCAACCCATACGCTTTCTATAACTGTCAAGACTTGGCAGAAATTAATTTACCTGAAACTATTTCCGCTATCGGTGAAGGTGCATTCTACAGTTGCTTCAGTCTAGGCGAAATTACTATTCCAGCATTGATTGAGATAATTGAATATCGAACATTTGGTTACTATACGGCATTGGAACATGTTTACTTCACTGATGTTTATAATTTGACTGGTATTGGCTCATTTGCTTTTGCTGATTGTCCTAACTTGGAAAGCTTGTTGATTCCTGATACAGTCACATTCATCGGTGAATACGCTTTTATGAATGACCCTACATTGGTTTTAAATATGGAACATGTGTCTGTACCTGTCACTTGGAGTCCTGATTGGAATCTCTTAGGACCGACAGAAGTATATTGGGCAGTAAATCATCGTTACATCTATGTCGAACCTGATAATGGCGATGCCCAAATCCACATATATCAAAAGATTGGTACAGCAGTAACCGCTCCGGCTGATCCGGTAAAAGCAGGATTTGTTTTTTCGGGCTGGTATGTTTATAATGGAAGTTTTTATGAACCATATGTCTTTGACTTCATGCCGGAAAATGATGTCTTGGTAGTTGCTGTATGGGAACCGGAGATATAGAGAAAAGTAAAAGTTTAAAGTCTTTATAGAGAATGTCGCGTTGACATTCTCTTTTTCCTTAAAGTTCACATTTAGTGACAAGAAGATTGACTTATGTTAAAGTTACTTTACGAAGTAAATAATAAGTGATATAATGGAAAGAAATCACTAAATGCATATACCGACTCTTGAGAGCCACCGGTCCGACGGAAGAGAGCCACGAGATCGATGGCGAGAGCCAGTTTATTCGCACAAAAAATCATCACATTATTTTAGGAGCGTTTTTCGATCTTTTCTTGGATAAAATGATCTACTCTGAAGGTCTCCGTAACTTCGATGGGTTATATAATCAAAGATGATGCAATCGAGGATCGTATCCATGACAAATTTTTTTTGTGTTTTTTCATGCCGAAAGGCGGGTAGAATTGCGAAGAGGAAAAAGTCACAGACTTTTGAATATTTCGCAAGAATGATCTCAAAGAGATCAATGGATCTGGCTTTAATCAAAGAAATATGCATTCACCCAGGTAGAATCGACAAACATGCTTTTTGAAGCGATCGAATTGAATTTCGAGATTCCTTTATCAGCTTGGGACACGCCGAACTCGCGAACCCACTCCGGCTACGCTTATGACCGATGCATACAAGCTTTGGGCAGTCTAGAACGTTGTGAACCATCGGTTAATATAAAAAATATATTTGTGACTCTATGTTCATTGAAATGGTGGCTCTCGCCTCCGGATTGGTGGCTCTCCAAAATCGGAACAGTGGCTCTCGTTTGTCGGTCTGGTGGCTCAAAGTGCATCGGAATATCCAATTCCTATCAAGTTGATATTTGTGATAATTAATTTACATAACTGATATCGAATGATCGTTTATTTGGATTCGTCCAGGTATTCGATTCTTTAAATCAATCCGTTTCTATTTTTAATAGGAAACGGGTACTTGCTTCACTTTGACAATATGGGTGTTGTATTCTAAAAAATCATCATTGGGATCGAAGGTGAATCCAAGTAAAAAGAGCATCTCTGACCAATGCTTTTCCCTCTTTTTTTTGAAACAAAAAACCGTTTCTCGAATC
>JAAZCB010000310.1 GCA_012513545.1 Clostridiaceae bacterium | reverse complement strand
TCACTGGACCTGGGGATACGAGCGGGTATTATTGCAGTTATTGCTGGGTTATTTCTGGGAATAATGGCTGCTTATTTTAAGAATAGAATCGTTGACCGTCTGACACTTGTAATAGTAATGACAGGAATGTCCATACCGGGATTTGTAATCGGGACGGTATTCCAGTACTTCATATGTTACAGGCTTTCAGAGTACATATATAGTGTATCGGGAAGCAATTACAGGCTCTTTCCTGTAACAGGCTGGCAGGGTTTCCGGTACACTATTGTTCCGTCCCTTTCACTTGCAGTCGGTGCAATGGGAATGATTGCAAGAATGATGAGAACAGGTATGATAGAGGTGCTAAGCAGCAATTATATTATTGCTGCAAAGGCGAGAGGACTTTCGGCATGGGAAGTATTAACCAGACATGCTGTAAGGAATGCAGTGCTTCCTGTTGTGTCAATATTGGGACCATTAATGACTTCAATTGTTTTAGGAGCATTTGTGATAGAAAACATATTTTCTATCCCGGGAATTGGGCAATACTTTGTCTCTAGTATACAGGCCAAGGATTATACTATGATTCTGGGCCTTTCTGTATTTACGGTACTTGTTGTTGTAGTCTTAAACACGCTGACGGATATATTGTATGCTGTTATTGATCCTAGAGTCAGGATTCTAAAAGAACAATGATTTATCACAAATACCGGGGGTAGAGCCTTAAGATGCCTTATTTTATGAAGACGGTTTTCCAAAAAATAAAGGAAAATAAAGTGGTTGCTGCTTCTATGGTTTTTCTTATTCTGGTTGCTGTTTTCTCTATTGTCGTACCTGTATTTTCACCCTTTGATTATTACAGCCATGACCTTGACAACAGGTTCTTGCCACCTTTTTCCGGCGGGCATTTATTCGGAACGGATGAGTTCGGAAGGGATTTGTTTGTAAGAGTTTGGGAAGGTGCCAGGATTTCTCTTGCAATAGGTGTATTTGCAGCCCTTGCTCAAACACTGGCAGGCATAGTATACGGTGGTACATCAGGTGTTTGCGGTGGGCTGACGGATGAAATCCTTATGAGGACAGCCGATGTTGTTTATTCAATACCAAACCTTATAGTTGCTATAATGCTGACTGCAATTATAGGGAGCAGCGAATTCTCAATTATTCTGGCACTTTCAATTACTGAATGGACAGGGATGGCAAGGGTGGTTAGAGGGCAAACGCTGCTTTTGCGGGAAATGGAGTTTGTCAATGCAGCAAGGGTTTTAGGTGCAGGTAAAAAAGACATTCTTATAAGGCATATAATACCAAACAGCAGGGGGCCTATAATGGTCAACCTGTTATTAAGCATACCGGGAGCAATCTTTGCAGAAAGCTTTTTGAGTTTTCTTGGACTTGGAGTAAAGCTGCCAAAAGCGAGTTGGGGAACACTGGCCAGTGATGGTTACAGATATATCTCCTCATATCCGTGGCTTCTTTTTATACCACTTGCCATGATTGCTTTAACGATGATTAGCTTAAATGTATTGGCCGATTCTTTTGGCAGCATGCAGTCGGGAAAGCCTTTAGGACTTAATGTGCTTTTTAAAGCGGAATAAATTAAAAGGCTATAAGGCGGTGTCAAACATGAGTAGTCTTCTTGAATTTCGTAATTTCTCCCTTCATATCAAAGACAAAACAATTCTTAAAAATATAAATTTAAGGGTTAACCAAAAAGAAATATATGCTGTGGTCGGTGAATCGGGAAGTGGCAAGACCATGCTGGCACGGTCAATTTTGAAACTTAATGCTGATGAATACTTTAGGACTGAGGGAGAAATTATTCTTGACGGTGAGGACATACAAAGACTTTTAGAGCAACAGATGTGCAGGTTAAGGGGCAAAGTTGCAGGAATGATATTCCAGGAACCTTTATCCTACCTGAACCCGGTTATGATGATGAGGAGACAGTTGACTGAGCCTCTTTTGAAGCATTGTGGAATATCGCGGAATGAAGCGTCCAAAAGGATGGAAGATTTGCTTGTAAGCCTTAAAATTAAAGATTCTAAGAAATATATGCTCAGTTATCCTCATGAATTAAGTGGTGGGATGGCTCAAAGAGGTATGATTGCAATGGCTTCTGCCTGTTTGCCGAAACTGGTTGTTGCAGATGAGCCTACAAGCTCCCTCGACATTGTCACACAGAGCTCAATAGTAAAACTTTTAAAGGAAATGGCTATAATAAATGGTATTTCAGTAGTTTTTATTACTCATGATCTTAAGCTTGCCGGTAGTATTGCAGACAGAGTTGCAGTTATACACCGCGGAGAAGTTGTTGAAGAGGGTAATCCAAAGGAGGTATTTGAAAATCCATTAAGTGATGCAGCAAAATCACTGATTACTGCAAGTCGCTTGAGCAAATCCTTTTTTGCTGATAAAAACATCATTAAAGAAGATAAACCAATTTTTCATATTAGTAAAATAAACAAATACTTCAGACAAAAAGGCCAGTCAGTACTAAGAGCCGTTGATGATGTTGACCTGGAGGTTTTTGAAGGCGAAACATTGGGGTTGTTAGGAGAAAGCGGCAGCGGGAAAACAACGCTTGCAAGACTTGCAGCAGGTATATTAAAGCCTGATTCAGGGAGAATATTGTACAAAAACCAGGATATTAAGAGACTGAAAGACTATCACAGCAGCGTACAGATGATATTTCAGGATCCGTTTTCATCCCTGGACCCCAGAATGACAGTAAGGGATACGGTTGCCGAAGGGCCCGACCTTCTTGGCAAAATAAAGGGTAAAGAGCGGATTGACATGGTTAGATGCTTTCTTGAACGGGTTGGACTTGCACCTGAGCTTGAAACAAGATTTCCACACCAGTTGAGTGGAGGACAGAGACAGAGAATTGGAATCGCCAGGGCTTTGATTATGAACCCCAGACTCCTTATTTGTGACGAACCGATGGCTCACCTTGATTCCGTATCAAAAATACAGATTCTTGACCTTTTCAGAAAATTAAAGAAGGATATGAAACTCACATATTTCTTTATTACACATGATCCTGATATTCTTGGCAGTATAAGTGACAGGACAGCAGTGATGTTCAGAGGAAGAATTGTTGAAGTTGCAAAAAGTAACGATATACTTTTAAAGCCGCTGCATCCGTATACACGGCTTGTCAAAGCAGCACAAGAGCCTGCAGACAGCAAGGAACAACCGGACACAGTCAATTCGACTGTTGAGAATAGTGGATGCATGTTTTGCCATGCCTGTACTGAAAGCATAGAAAAATGCCTTTCCCAAAAGCCGGATTTGGTCCATGTTGAAAAAGGACATTACGTAGCTTGCCACCTGTATATTTAAGACATTA
>JAAZCB010000309.1 GCA_012513545.1 Clostridiaceae bacterium | reverse complement strand
TTGTATTGCTTCAAAATCCATATTGGGTATGTAGTAATCTTCCATTTTATCATGAATTGCTTTAGCCTGGGCGATTGTTTTTGTCGTCAGTTCGAGTAAGGAATCGAAATTAGACCTGTTCTGCTCTAGAATGTCATTATATTCATACATTTGCAATTCATCTGTACAATCATCAAGGTTTATTTCACATACCGGCTTTATGTCAACCTTATGATATTCATTCGAAGTGGTGATTGAAACATCCAAAGCTGGTATTACAAGATGTTCAAGCTTTAAAGGATTTAATGCGCAGTAGTATTCTTCTATATTAAAACCTCTTTCCACTGCAGCATCACTGATTTTATTAAGTACCTTTTCAGTGCCTGTACCCGGTAAACCTTTGACAACATATACTTTTCCTGTGTCAAGTACTGTGTCCAAATAGTGTACAAGCCCGTTAGGAGTAATTGCACTTGCGAAAAGCTTCCTCCGGTATCCTTCTTTTTGTGCTATTTCCTTGTCTGCAAAAAAATCATGAATAATTAACTCAGAAACTGCATTTACCCTGGCAAAATCTGTACACCATCCGACTATTTCAGCACTGTCTTCATAAATTGAATTAGCTGCTTTCAGATATCTATAAGCTCTCCTGAATGTCCTTCCGACTTCTTTATTTTCTTTTAATATAGCTTCCCTGTTATGCCTTATTCTATCTTCATCCCAGAAGTCGCCAAGGTGTATTATCTCGTCAACTGCCCCCGGGTTTTTTGGGTCCACAACATGTGGTGCGGTATCGTAAACACAAATCTGCTGCCTACTTTGTCCAAAAAGAGTTCCTCGGCTAAAGGTTTACTCGGCGGGATTCTCACCCTCTATACTACACACCCTTGCCCGGCCACATCACAAAACTATTTACATTCCCGTTTCATCGCTTACTTTATAATTACCTCATTTTTTTATAAGGTTTAACTGATACTCTACCAGTTTTTTGGTTAACCACAATTTTCCAACCAAAGTATTTGCCATAACCTTTGGGTCTATGCCAGTATTCTTTTTTTGGTTTATTTGTTTTAATTTCCATAATCCTAAATAAATAAGGAACAATATGACCACAAATACAGTTTCTATAGCTTTCATAATACAACCTCCAGTTATTTATTGGAAAACTTCTCATAATCAAAACTTTTCAACATTCATTACACGCATTGCATTTAAAACAGCTAATACTGTAACCCCTACATCTGCAAATACTGCTTCCCAAATAGTAGCGACACCACCAGCACCTAGAAGCAGCACGGTACCCTTAATTGCCATTGCGAATATAATATTCTGCCATACGATATTACGTGTACGTTTGGCAATTTTAATTGCATTAACAAGCTTTGAAGGCTCATCTGTCATTAATACTACATCGGCAGCCTCTATCGCTGCATCAGATCCAATACCACCCATTGCAACCCCCACATCTGCACGGGCAAGAACAGGAGCATCATTGATACCATCACCCACAAAAATAAGCTTTCCTCTCGGTGACTTTTGTTTATCCAACATCTCCAGCATCTCAACCTTCTGGTCTGGTAACAGCTCGGCGTGGACTTCATCCAGCCCCAAATCCTTACCAATTCTTTCGCCAACCACTTTATTATCGCCTGTCAGCATGACAATCTTCTTAACACCTATACTTTTAAGCGCCTGTAATGCATTTTTACTGTCGTCCTTTACTTCGTCAGATATAACAATGTATCCGGCATATATTCCGTCAATTGCCATGTGGACGACTGTACCGATCTCATCAGTATTCTCAAAGGAAATATTTTCTCTTGCCATTAATTTAGTATTTCCAGCAAGAACAAGCTTGCCTTTGACTGTTACCTTAATTCCATGCCCTGAAATTTCATCATAGTCTGAAATCTCGCTTCTATCGATTTCCTGACTGTAAGCCTTTATGATGGAAAGAGCAATAGGGTGATTAGAGTAACTTTCAGCGTATGCAGCATATTCTAAAAGGTCTATACCAGCAACACCATCAAAATCATTTACCTTTGTAACCTTGAAAACGCCTTTTGTCAATGTTCCGGTCTTATCAAATATAACTGTATCCACATCGTTTAAAGCTTCAAGGTAGTTACTACCTTTTATAAGGATACCATTCTTAGAAGCTCCACCAATACCACCGAAAAACCCTAGTGGTATAGAAATTACCAAAGCACAAGGGCAGGAAACTACAAGAAATACTAATGCCCTGTTTATCCAGTCAGAAAATGTAGCACCTGGGACAATCAGCGGAGGAATAACAGCTATAGCAGCAGCAGCAAATACCACAACAGGAGTATAGTACCTCGCAAATTTAGTAATAAAGTTTTCAGTCGGTGCTTTTTTACTGCTTGCATTTTGCACCAAGTCAAGGATTATAGAAACGGTAGATTCACCAAATTCTTTTGTGACTTCAACAGTCAGAAGTCCATTTCTGTTAATAGAGCCGGATAAAACATCGCTTCCGTCTTCGACTTCCCTCGGCACAGACTCACCAGTTAAAGCAGATGTATCCAGCATGGATTTACCTTCAACGACTTTTCCATCCAAAGGCACTTTTTCACCCGGTTTTACAAGAATAATGTCACCGATACTCACCTCGTCTGGGGATACCCTCTTCACTTCATCGCCAACCATTAGATTTGCAAAATCAGGACGAATATCCATTAACGCTGCGATAGATTTTCTTGAACGGTTAACTGCAATATCCTGGATGAATTCGCCTACCTGATAGAATAGCATTACTGCTACACCTTCAGGGAATTCTTTTATAGCGAAAGCACCGATAGTTGCAATGCTCATAAGAAAATTTTCATCAAATACCTGACCATGTAAGATATTCCTTCCAGCCTTTAACAACACCTCACCACCGACTAAAATATAGCTGACAAAGTATATACCAAATTCAACCCAAAACGGAAGTTTAAAAAGTAGAGCTACAAAGAATAAGACTGCACCTATACCAAGCTGAATAATTTTAATTTTGCTTACGCCTTCGACTTCCTTATGTTCATGTTGTTTTTCTTCTTCAATGACACTAATCCCTGATTCAATTTGTTTAGCTATCTTTGAAGCCTTCTCAAGTATAGTTTCTAATTCGTGTTTGTTCTTAACTTCAATAGTAAGCTTGTGAGAAGCAAAATCAACAGAAGCAGATTTTACCCCCGATAAGCTTTTAACTTCCTTTTCAATCTTTGCAGCACAGTTGGCACAACCTAAACCCATAAGCAGCAAAACCTTTTTAGCTGATTTTGATATGATTTTTTCATTAACGACTACATGAGGTTCAAGCTTTTTAATAATGGTGTTTGCGTCAGATACGATACTATCTATATTCCCATCTTCTCCGGCTTCTATAGTAAGTGTCTTTGTAGCAAAATTCATAGAAGCAGAAGCGACCCCATTAATTTTATTAACGTTTGCTTCGATTTTAGTTGCACAATTGGCACAATCAAGCCCTTCAAGTATAAACTCCCTTTTAATTCCCCTTGTCATTTTAGTCCCTCCTTCAGTTATTCATCTATTTTTCGTTGATATGGACTAAACCCTGTTCAAATATTTGTTTTACATGTGCATCATCAAGAGAATAGAATACAATTTTCCCATCTTTTCTGTACTTAACCAACCGCGTTTGTTTTAAAACCCTCAATTGATGAGATATTGCCGATTGTGTCATGTTGAGAAGTACCGCAATATCACATACGCACATTTCCGACTCTGCCAAAGCCCAGAGTATCTTAATCCTGGTTGTATCACCAAATACCTTGAAAAGCTCGGCAAGGTCATAAAGGCTTTCTTCATCAGGCATTTTTTCTTTTACGCTATTCACAATGTCTTCATGAATTACACTACAGTCACACCTATCTATATCATTCCTATTATCAACCATTTTTCTACCTCATTTCATGTGTAAGAATTGAATACTTGAATAAGTGTTCAAGTATTGTATTTTTATTATATGCCACTGGAATAATTATGTCAATAATTATATGAATGCTTATTCATATGTTTTAAAGGAGTTTATACGGAAAAAATAAAAGCTCGATTTAACCGCGCCTTTATAGTAATTATAATAGATTAAAGAATTACGGAGTATATTAATAAAAGTATAGTAGACACAGCAATTGCAGTAAGTCTTTGGGGAATTTGTGATTTACATCCTCAATGCCAGAGCAGTTATTCTGGCTCATAACCATCCTGGTGGAAGTCTTCTGCCAAGCCAGGCAGATCTTAATATCATAAAAAAAGTTGTTGAAGCCTTATATGCCGTTTATGTTAAGTGTATTGATCATATAATTATTGCCGGCAACAAATCTGTTTCTTTAGCTGAAATGGGTGAAGTTCCTGACCTGTCGAGTAGTAATAATGCAGTTCGGGAAAGGAGTAGTAAGTATTCTATTAAAAGCAGAATTAATGCCGCTAAGGAAAATGCCCTTGAAGTAAATAACAAAGGAAAAAAAAGATATTATTTCTGCAATAGGTACAAAAGGTAGAATTGTTATTTGAAGAAGTCTTGAGAAAATTAGAGAAAATCTAACTTAATAGTGTCCAGTTTTTCGAGAAAAGCTTAATTTTCAAAATTAGTAATAAAAGAAACAAAGGTACGGTTAATGTGAAAGTTATTGATTTTCATCAATTCTCCTGTGTCAGACACTGTCACGGTTGTTCTTTTGTTTCATTTAGCCCTGTTAACTAGACTTAGTGGGATTCCAAGTATCCGTGACACCTGCCTTCGAGTAATACCGTCTATTATCTTTATTCTGCTAATAATTATATCCCTCTATGCTTCCGGTAGGCTTTTATAGGTTTATCTATTCACTTTTTTTCAATAATTTTAAAAAGTTTAGAATCTCCATTACATGTTTGAATTTCTTAATGCAACATAACGCTGATTTTTGCTTGTTGGTTTGTCAGGAATTGTCATTTTAATTTTTTTTGCCTTCAAAAGATTGTCTAGATACGCATCCTTTAAATATCTCAAACTGGCAATTCCTAAAAATTCTGATATTTCTTTCTTTGTTCTTGGGATTTCAAGAAACTTCAACAATTTATCTTGTTCACTATCTTGTTCACTATCTTGTTCACTATCTTGTTCACTATAGTTTATTCCTTCAACTCCGAAGAAAGAAACAACGAAGTCACCACGTGACTCAATATATTGGGGTTTATCTAGTCCATGATTTAGCATTTCTTCAATCATTGTTGGAATACCTGAACCCCGATTCTCAACAATACCCAATTCTTCAAGTATCTTTATTAATCCAGGATTCCTGGCATCATAGTTCTTTTTTGCGCCAATTTCTTCAATACTTAACCTCCCAAAAACTCCACCCGGATTTTGGATCTCAATTCGGTTTTTATACATCCTCATTTGAACATAAATTCCTTCTGAATGGAGACTGTAGTCTCTATGGATAAGAGCATTTAAAATCGCTTCCCTAATAGCATTTACAGGATATTCTGCCTTATCTTCTCTTTTTGCAGTCTTT
>JAAZCB010000308.1 GCA_012513545.1 Clostridiaceae bacterium | reverse complement strand
CAAATTTGTATAAATACATCTCTTGACAGATAAAATACTTTTGAAAGGATTGTTGTTATTGAATTGGATTGACGGATTGGAACGAAAATATAAACGCTTTGCAATAAAGGGATTAATCAGGTATCTTGTAATAGGTACTGCTTTTGTGTTTGCTGTAATGCTTCTAGGCGGGAGAAATGGGGAAGTTGTGATCGAAAAGCTGAGCCTGGATATTTCAAGGATTAAGAACTGGGAGGTCTGGAGGCTTATGACCTTTATTTTTATACCTCCGACCAAAAGCATATTTATAGTGTTTGTACTGTACCTACTCTATATGTTCGGAAATTCCCTTGAAAGGTATTGGGGAAGCTTCAGGCTTACATTGTATTATTTGATAGGAATGCTGTCGGCAATTGCTGCGGCAATAATTACAAAGGGAACAGGGAGCGCGCAGTTTCTAAACCTGTCAATATTCATGGCTTTTGCATATTTGTATCCGAATTTTGAATTGCTATTGTTTTTTATACTTCCGGTAAAAGTAAAGTACCTTGCATGGCTTAATGTAGTATTTATATTGTATTCCATTGCTTTTAGCAGCCTCGGAATCAAGATAGCAGCAGTTATGTCTTTTATGAATTTCTTTGTTTTTTTCGGAAAAGATATTTGGGATAAGTGGTTTTCACCCCATATCAGGAATTTTAGAAGGAAGCAAAAACGTAAAAAATTCAAGGTGATTGCACCGCAAAAGCCAAAATCTATTGAATTTGTATTAAAATGCAGCAAATGCGGAAAAACTTCAAAAGAGCATCCGGAATTAATTTTTGCCTACTGCCCTAGATGCGGAAGTGACTATGTTTACTGTCAAGAGCACTTGAATAATCATGACCACAGGACACTGTCATAACAACGTTTCTGTGATTTTAAGGGAAAAATAAAACATAAGTAAATACAGCCTTAATAGTAAAGATTTATCAATTATATGTATGTTTTGTTAGAAAAATAATTCTCGACACGTTGTTGGCAAATATGATAAAATATAAGTAAGAGGTCTTGCATTCGTTTATAATTGTTAATTAAATACAAGTCATTAAGATTACTCCAGGTATTACCGTTAATTATGCCAAAAGCATTAAGGAAACCTATGATAATACATTTGAATTGATTCTGACAGTATTGAATTCTATATTATAGAGGCAGGAGGGGTTTAATGGTTAATGATTATGACCAAAGGAGACAGTCTACTATTGATTCTACAGTTTGTACAGCTACTATCAGCCGTGACAAAATCCGGTGGAAGGAAGTTGAGGTGTCGGATATTTCACCCACAGGCCTTAAGTTTTATACTCACAGGCATTTCAATACTGGGGAAACACTGAGCTTTAATTTGAATGTATACAGCATGCTTTCCGAATTTAATCTCGTTGTTGAAGGGCGGGTCGTAAGAAAAGAGAGTAATGTGGAAAGCAACAGTTATGTTGTTGAGTTCAGTAAAATTGATAAAAAAGTACAGATTCAATTGGATGAAATTATAAAAGCCAATAGTACCATTAAGAACAATCATGGATTAAATGCTGATGATGGTGTATATTCCTTTATGCTTACACCAAAGAGCAAGAACTTCAGACATTAAGGTAACCTGTATGACTGATAATGACATAAATAGAATTTTGATTGAATGGAATATTTATATTACTCCAAAAGCAGTATTGAAATAAGACAGGGTCTTTTTTTTTATATCAAATGTTATTGAATTCTGTTTTATTATTTTTTTCTCTATGATAAAATGTTTAAGCGAATAGTGGAGTGAGTGATAATTTTATACATAGTAATGATTTATTTTTACTATAATATAATGAAAACAAATAATATATAAACACGGCAATAAGTATATTGATTTATAGATTTCGTTACTCAGACATTAAGAAGGATTTACAAACATAAGAAGAGAAAGCTTTATTTTATGAACCAAAGCGTTTTAAGCCCGGGAGGATATGAATGAAGGTTGGCAATATAGCACTTGAAAACAATGTGTTCCTTGCGCCTATGGCAGGTATTACTGATGCGGTTTTCAGACTTATATGCAAGGAACAGGGTGCCGGACTTGTGTATACGGAAATGGTAAGTGCAAAAGCAATTTATTATAATGATGAAAAGAGCATAAAACTTGCTAAAGTAGATGTTTGTGAAGAGCCTGCAGCAATTCAGATCTTTGGATCAGACCCTGTAATTATGGCAAATGTAGCGGATAGGCTTAATTCTTCCAATGCATGTATTATAGATATAAATATGGGATGTCCCACGCCTAAGATTACTAAAAATGGTGAAGGCAGTGCATTAATGCTAGAGCCCCAGCTTGCAGGAAAGATTGTTAAGGAAGTGTCAGCTGCTTCTGTAAAACCTGTAACCGTTAAAATAAGGAAGGGTTGGGACGATGAAAGGGTTAATGCAGTTGAGATAGCAAAAATTGCTGAAGAGAACGGGGCAAAAGCTATTACTGTTCATGGCCGTACCAGGGAGCAGTTTTACAGTGGAAAAGCTGACTGGGATATTATAAAAAAGGTAAAAAAGGCTGTTGCGATTCCTGTGATTGGCAACGGAGATGTTTTCAGCAGGAAAAACGCTGAAAGTCTGCTTATTGAAACCGGCTGCGATGGAGTAATGGTTGGCAGGGGAGCACAGGGTAATCCGTGGATATTCAAGGATATATTGAACAAGGACGAAGAGAGCGCTGCCGATATTAAGGTCAGTGAAAGATTATCTATGATAAAAAGACACATGGATATGCTGGTAGAGCTAAAAGGTGAGCACACAGGTGTACGGGAAATGAGAAAACACATTGCTTGGTACATAAAAGGATTGAGAAATTCAGCAAGTGTTAAGGATAAAGTTTTTCATGCAACGAGCCGCGAGGAAATAGTTGACATAATATCTGAACTGCTTTAAAAGGCTTTAGAGTGTTTTGGAATCCATAGTATGGGTAAATATTATAGTAGCAGCATAAAAACATTAATTTTATAACTTAATTGTTACATAATATTGATTTTAGTATATATGGATGGTAATATAAATCATATAGGCGATTTTTAATTTTTAAGGAGTAGATAAAATGGTGACGATTCCTTTCATTAAGACCAACCTTATTAGTATTGATATCGGATTCAGAAATATAAAAGTAGTCGAAGTAGAATTAGGCAAGAGCAATGAAATATTTATAAAGAATTTCGGTATTATATCTACACCTAAGGGTACCATAAAAAATGGAGCAATAAAGGATGTCAAGAGAGTAACTGCTGAAATTAAAAGGGTCATGGGTGATATAAATGTCAGGGCTAAGAATGCCAAAATAGTTATGTCAGGAACCAATATTATATCTCGTATTTTTATGATAGAGAAAATTCCAGGCGAGGATTTGAATCAGCTAGTCAGACATACAATTTCCCAAAGTATGCCTATAGATTTGGATGCACACCAGATAGACTACAAAGTTCTTCAGGAACTTAGAGAAGACGGAGTAAATAAAGTTAAGGTTTTTGTTACCGCTGTTTTAAAAAGTATTATTCAAAGTTATATTGATATTCTTATAGAACTTGGACTTAAGCCCATTTCGGTAGATATTCCTGCCAACAGTGCAGCAAAGTTTTTTAACAGGGATATTATGGTTACCGAAAGTGAAACCTGGTTTAAGAAGAAGAGGTACAGCAAGCTTAGTCAGAATACTTTTTCAGTGCTGGACTTCGGCTCTGAGACCACGATAGTTAATATTTTAAATGATAAGGTGCTGGAATTTAACAAGGTTATTTTAAAGGGAAGCAGCAACCTTGATGATGCAATTGCTTCAAGTACTCAGAAGAGGATTGAAGAGGCAGAAACGCTCAAGAAGATTCAGGGGCTTATTTTGCCTGAGATAAATGTAAGTGATGAGCAGGAAAAAATATACAACAGTGTCAAGGGTGTTATTGATGAAATAATAAGACAGGTATTCCAATGCTTTGAGTTCTACGAAAAGCGTTGTTACGGGGAAAAGATCGGAAAGATATATATGATTGGTGGAGGTTCCCTGCTAAAAGGACTCAGGGAGTATATGGAGGAAGTATTTCAGGTTCCAGTGTATCCTGTTGGTTTGCTAAGTATAGAAGGTATTGAGATAAACAGAGGTCTTGACGGGGATAAACTTAATTATCTTATAAACTCAGTAGGGATTACTCTTTGATAAATCTTAACAAAAAAGGAAACGGCGCCAGATTTTAAAGCTTTGCATAAATAATAGTTTTGATGGTGTTTATGACGACACTTGGAGTGTCGTTTTTTTATATGCTAATACCCTATGATATTGTAATGAAAAACACGATATTAATGAATTATTATAAAATTGACTATTAAGGAGCTGAAAAGTTATGCATGATATTTCAAAAGATCATTTACATAACCAGATTGGGAAAACACCTGAGTTATCCCGTGTAGAAATGACCGAACTGGTTCTTCCCAATGACACCAATTTATTGGGTAATCTTCTTGGCGGAAGGCTTATGCACTGGATTGATATCGCCGGAGCTATGGCTGCCTCAAGGCATTCAAACATGATAGTTGCCACTGTTGCACTCGATAGTCTTGATTTCAGACATCCGGCGAGGATGGGAGAGCTTGTAATCCTTAAGGCTAAACTGACCTGGACCGGCAGAACATCGATGGAAGTTGGGGTCAGCTGTTACGCCGAAAACATAAAATCGGGGAGCGTTATTTTGACTAACCAGGCATATGTTACCTTCGTTGCCTTGGACAAAGATGGAAAGCCAACTCCTGTACCGCCTTTGGTACTTGAGACCGATGAAGAAAAAAGAATTTTTCAGGAAGCTGAAGAAAGAAGAGCTGAACGCTTAAAAAGAAAAGACTTGCGTATGTAAAACAAAAGGGCAATAGCTGCCCTTTT
>JAAZCB010000307.1 GCA_012513545.1 Clostridiaceae bacterium | reverse complement strand
CGTCAGTAATAACGGCGACTGAGTTTTTTCCATTTATCTTCAAATTGTCCTCATACATTTTTTCTATTCCTGTTTCACCCCTGTAATCTGCCTTGTTGAGGTATCCTAAAACATGTATGGCAAGAGGGTTATTGTCATATCTTCTTAAAGAGTGAATAAAGGATATGCCCTGAATGTTTTCATCAAGAAGTAGCTTCTTTTTGCTTTCATCTATCTCAATAATTATAGGCTCTTTCTTAAAACCAATTTCTCTTTTTAACTGACTGGGATTAATCCCTGTTATGCTGGCAATTTTGCTGATATCTGTGTCATTTTCTTTTAAGTACAGTGGCTTTATAATCAAGTCTATTTTTTTTATCCTGTTTGTAAAGGGAATCAAATTCTTGTCAAGTATGCTGCCTCTAGGTATTTGAACCTGTGAGTCGGATATTTTCTGGACTGCTGCAGATATGGAAAGTTTTTCTCCATGTAGAACTTGAAGGATATAAAATCTTATAGCCAGCAAAATTATTGAAATGGTAAAGAAAATAAGAAGTCGCTTTATTCTTTTTTGCATGGAAAAGCCCCCTTATGAAAGCATTTATTAATAAATTCTTCCATAAATGAGGGCTTATTATACATCAGGATTTTTTTCTTAGCATAGTGTATTCAACTACATCTTTCTCCATAGGCATAAAGACTGTCATCTGTGGGTGGGGGGCTACATCTATATCTTCACCTTCAATGTTTTTCATTGCATCTATCTTCTGAATAAAATAATCACCATGAGGCAATACAACTTCGATTTCTTCGCCTTTAAACATTCTGTTACGCTGTTCAACAGTAGCTATACCGGTAGCCTTATCATAAGCTGTTACAACTCCGACAAAATCATAATCCCTGATATATGAACTGGTATGATAGATCTGACTTTTTGAAGAAGGCTTGTCAAAGTAGAAACCTGTTGAATATTCTCTGTGGCTGGCTTTTGATAATTCCTCAAGCCATTTGGGATTGAATTTATAGTTTGCGCCCATTTCATAGTACGAATCAAGAGCATCCCTGTAAGCTTTTACAACTGTAGCGACATAAAACGAGCTTTTCATGCGTCCTTCAATTTTCAGGCTTGTTATACCCGATTCAACAATTTGGGGAAGGTATTCAATCATGCAAAGGTCTTTTGAATTGAAAATGAAGGTACCCCTTTCATTCTCAACAACGGGAAGATATTCCCCGGGTCTTTTCTCTTCCACTAGCTGGTATTTCCACCTGCAGGGATGAGCACATTGACCCCTGTTTGAGTCCCGGCCTGCCATATAATTGCTTAATAGACACCTTCCTGAGTAGGAGATGCACATAGCTCCATGTACAAAAAGTTCAAGCTCAAGATCCTCAGGTATTTGCTGGCGTATTTCCTTAATCTCCAATAAGGATAACTCTCTTGCCAGCACTATTCTTTTAACACCGTGGTCGTACCAGAACCGGGCACTCATCCAATTGGTATTATTTGCCTGTGTGCTAAGATGGATATCAATATCGGGAGCAATTTCCCTTACCAGAGAAAATACGCCTGGATCGGACAGTATAACAGCATCGGCATTCAGATTTTTTATTTCCTTTATGTAATCGGGCATTTTCTTTAAGTCCTCATTATGGGGGAAAATGTTCATGGTTACATAACCCTTTTTTCCTTTGCTATGGGCAAAGTCAATGCCGGCCTTCATGTCATCCCTGGAAAAGTTTTCAGCATAGGCGCGAAGTCCGAATTCCTCACCACCTAAGTATACAGCATCTGCTCCGTAGATAACTGCCATTTTCAATTTTTCGAGACTACCTGCTGGAGCTAATAGTTCAACTTTTTTCATATCTTTCTCCCGGTATTTCTTAGAATATTATTTTTTATAACTTAGAGCTACGCCGTCACCAATTGGTATTATACTTGTTTCAAGGGCATCAATGCTGCATATTTCATCAAGATAGTTTCTCATTCTGGTTACAATGGTCTTTTTTCTTCTGACAACAAGATCGTCGTTTGCAATCATACCTTTATACAATACGTTGTCTGAAAACAATAAACCACCGCTTTTCAGCATGCGAAGGCAGTGGGGGAGGAACTCCGGATACTGACCCTTGGCCGCATCAAGAAAAATCATGTCGTATTGCTTGTCAAGACAATTAAGAACCTCAAGAGCATCGCCGTTTATAATGTTTATAGTATTTTCAAGACCGGCTCTTTTTATGTTGGAGCTTGCTCTTTCAAGCATAAGCTCATATCTTTCAATGGTATCTATTTTACCTCCTGGTTTTAAGACCGATGAGAGCAGGATAGCTGAGTAGCCTATGGCAGTACCTAACTCCAGGATTTTTTCGGGCTTTAAGGTCAGACCTGTAACTTTAAGAAGTGCTGCAACTTCAGGATGTATAACAGGAACATGATTTTCCAGGGCAAACTCTTCTAGCTCTGCAAGAATACCTTCATTCTTTTTAATTGTTTTTCTGATATAAGTGTTAATGTAATCAAAGCAAATCATAAATACATATCAGTCCTTATAAAAATTGTGAGGAATTTATCCCCACAGTATACTTAGTCTGATTCCCCTAAAGGAATCAGACTTTTAGCAAATTGTTCCGGTGTTTTTATTTAAATATCAATTAATACCATACGTTTTCTTTGCTTCCTCATGCTCTTTAAGCGTTGCGGAAAAATGATTACTTCCGTCTCCTTTGGCTACAAAGTAATAATACTTTGATTCCTCATCGGGATATAAAGCAGCCTGTATTGCTTCAAGTCCAGGACAACAAATAGGACCCGGAGGAAGACCTTCATGAATGTATGTGTTGAAAGGATCGTTGATACGGGTATCTGCATCGGATAACTTTTCCTTAATCTTACCTTCCGTTTTCAAAAGAATGTATTGAACAGTGGCACAGGATTGGAGTTTTTTTAATGCCGGGTCTTTGCTCTTAAGCCTG
>JAAZCB010000306.1 GCA_012513545.1 Clostridiaceae bacterium | reverse complement strand
GATCCTTTGACAAGAGATTTCTTCTATCATACATTTGAAAAGAATATGCCTGACTATGATACAGTTGTAGGCGGTAAAGACGTTAAAGGTGTTAAATGGAATGATGATTTCACAGAAGTTACCTTGTTATTTACTGATAACCCACTCCATGAAGGAACTGTAAAAGTTGTTGTCAAGGACGAAGCAGAAGTTGGTGGCGACGATATAAAAGTTGAAGATGTATGGGGCAATGAATTGAAGTCAGACTTAATTCTTACTGCAAAAGTATCTGCTGATAACACAAAACCTACAGTTACAGATATTGATGCAGATGATGATGAGAAAGAATTGAAAATTTACTTCTCCGAAGATGTAAACAAGGGTGATGCTGAAGATGATGACAACTATAAGTTTACAAATTCAAAGGATGAAGAAGTTTCACCAGACAGCATTGAATATACTAAGGATGTAGATGAAGAAGAGTACTATGTAACAGTTAAATTTGATGATGATTTAAGCGGTGATTACACTGTTGTAATTAAGAACATCAAAGACACTTCATTGTCAGAAAATGTTATGGATACAGTAACAAGAAAGTTCAATGTTAAGGATATTACTCCAATTGATATTGATAAAGTTGAAGTATGGGCAGAAGATAATGATGAAGCTGATGACACAAACAGAGACTATATCTATGTTTTCTACCCAGAAGATATGGATACAAAAACCATCCTTGACAAAGACAATTATATGATAGTTGAAGATGGAAAAATTAAAGAGTTAGACGATAAGGATAAGATTGAACTGTTTAACAATAAGAAATCAAAAGTCAAGATTACTATTAATAACAAAAAGACTTACGATTTCGATAATACAACTGGTGCTGGCAAGGATTATGAACTCCAAATCGGTAAGGTTAAAGATGCTGCAGGAAACGCAATAAAAGGATTATCCTTTGTTAAAGAAATCAAACCTGACGTAGCACCTGCAGTAATAAGTGATTCTGTTAAGACAATAGATTCAAATAAAATTGAATTAAAGATTAACAAAATCATATCAACAATCAAAAAAGAAGAAATATCAGTTGTTAAGTCAGTATATAGTGGTGGTACTACAACAGAAGTATCAGCACAGCCTGCTAAGGTTACAACTGAAGTTGATGAAGATGACAATGAAACTAAGATAACTTTAACATTGACATCATCACAGAAATTGTCTTCACCTGCAGACCATGCATATACTATTGAAATCAGTGACGAAGCATTCAAATCAGAAACAGGTATATACATGAATGCTACTGAAGTTGCTGTAAAAGACGGTTTCGGTCCAGCACTTGACGAAATCGATGAAGATGTTGATGGCATTGTAATAGTGATGACACTTGATGAGGCACTTGATAGCGGTGAAACAAATCTTGACCTCTTTGCAACTGAGTTAAAGATAGTTGATAAAGACGGTGACAGACTTAAGGGTAATATAGACTACGAATTGAATTTTGTAAGTGGATCAGGTAATGAAAAGAAAGTATCTATAACACTTAAAGGAAATGACTATGCTAAATCTGGTGACGAGTATGATGGAAAACTCAAAATTTCATTACCTTCAGATTCAGATTATGCAAAAGATGCATTTGGTAATGGTTTAAGGAAGTTCGACGTTAAGACAGTAGAAGTTGACAACTAATTAATAAAAAGAGGAACTGCCGGTCGTTTGATCGGCAGTTCTTTTTTGTGTTACAAAGTAAACCAGCTGTTTTTAAAAGGTGGAAGGAAAAAGGCTTTTTAGTTGAATAAAAAACCCCATCCGCTATATGGTTTATGTTTAGAAGGAGCTAATATTTTAAGCTTAAAATGCCTTTATTCTGCTTAAAATATTGGCATCATTAATAAATGTTATAAACCATAAATTATATAAAATACATTCAGGTCTTGCTAATATAGTCTGGTATAAAAGTATTGTCAGTTTTTTAACATAGTCTATAGAAAAAAGTATTTTGTGGAATAAGAGTAAACCACATGGTAATTTGCTACAAAATTAATAAAAATTTAATACAAATATCAGCCTAAAATCTTTGCATTCTTAATATTAAGTTTGTTATAATAAAATAAGCATGAAAATCTAAAGATACAGGGGGCCATTATGAAACAAAAAATTAAAGCAAATGGCTTGATTGTTGTTGATGCGGTCTTAGTCAATATATCTCTTATATTGGCATATATTCTAAGGTTCGACAAATTTAGTAAAATAGAACCACGTTACGTGGAGCACATGCTTAAACTGGCGATAATAGCAACTATAGTAAAATTAGTTACCTTTATCCTATTCAGGCTCTACAACAGCTTATGGAGATACGCAGGCACATACGAAATGGGATTGATAGTAGCTGCTGCGGGTATTAGCAATGCATCAATGTTAAGTTATGCGTTTTTGAGTAGAACTCCTGTTCCAAGAAGTATTTTTGTAATGACTATCATGATAGACATATTTCTTGTTGGAGGAATAAGGTTTGCATACAGAGTATTCAGAAGGATAGTAAAAGGTGAAATTATTCGAATAACAAACTCAAAAAGGGTGCTTATAATAGGAGGAGGAGATGCAGGAGCCATAATAATAAAGGAACTTAAAATGCATCCCGAGCTTAAAAGCAGTCCGGTGGCAATTATTGATGATAACAAGTATAAGGTTGGCAAGAAAATAAACGGTGTACCAATAGTTGGGGCCACTGGAGATATACTTGTTATAATTGATAAGTGGAAAATTGATGAAGTTATAATTGCTATGCCTTCAGCAGGAAATAAAAAAGTAAATGACATTTTTACCGAGTGTTCTAAGACTCAGTGTAAGGTTAAAATACTTCCATCAGTTTCACAGCTTATTGATGAGTCGGTAGTAATGCAAAAAATAAGGGATGTAAATATTGAGGACTTGTTGGGCAGAGAGCCAATAAATCTTGATATTGATGAAGTCTCATCCTATCTCAAGGATCAGGTTGTTCTTGTTACAGGTGGCGGAGGTTCAATAGGCTCCGAGCTTTGCCGTCAGATTTCTGAATTTAAGCCAAAACAACTTGTTATATTGGATAATTATGAAAACAATGCATATGAAATTCAAAATGAACTGATTCATAATCATCCGGAGTTAAAGTTGGATACAGTTATTGCCAATATTAGAGAAAAGACCAGGTTGGAGAATATATTCAAGAAATATAAGCCGGATGTTGTTTTTCATGCAGCTGCACACAAGCATGTGCCTCTAATGGAATCAAATCCGACAGAAGCAATAAAGAATAATGTTTTTGGAACCTTGAATGTTGCCGAATGTTCGGACAAATTCGGTGCTAAAAAGTTTGTGCTGATATCAACCGATAAGGCTGTCAATCCTACCAATATAATGGGTGCAACAAAAAGAATCGCTGAAATGATAATACAGGGATTGAACAGGACAAGCAAAACGGAGTTTGTGGCTGTCAGATTTGGAAATGTATTAGGAAGTAACGGCAGTGTTATTCCTCTTTTTAAGAGGCAAATAGAGCAGGGGGGGCCGGTTACCGTCACACATAAGGAAGTTACAAGATTTTTCATGACAATACCTGAAGCTGTACAGCTTGTTATTCAGGCTGGAGCAATGGCTAAGGGCGGAGAAATATTTGTTCTTGATATGGGTGAACCGGTTAAGATATGTGACCTTGCAAGAAATTTGATCAAGCTGTCCGGATTTGAGCCTGATGTAGACATAAAAATAGAGTATACCGGCTTAAGGCCAGGTGAAAAGCTTTATGAAGAACTTCTCTTAAACGAAGAAGGTCTTCAGTCTACAAAATATAATAAGATTTTTATTGCTAAGCCGATTCATATTGACCTTGCCATGCTGAAAAGAGAGCTGGAATGTCTCAAGGATATTGTTATTACTAATTCAGATGGGATATCCGATTATATTAAGCTTATAGTGCCGACGTACAAAAAAGTACAGAATGGAAACTAGTGATAAATTTTGTAAAAGATAAATCAACTGATCCGGGAAATGATCGTGATAAAAAGGGCTCATAAAGCCCTTTTATCGCATTTATAATAGTATAAAATAATTTATGATACAACGTAAACATAGCAAATACTAAAAGCCAATGTAAAATAAAGTTTCATATATATTTTAGCCCTAATTTGTTGCTTTGTATCTTGATAGAGTTAATGAAATAAATTGTTGACCAAATATATTAATATGTAGTGGTCGAAGAGTCAACATTATAAAAGCACAGATCATAAGTTCTTTCGTTTATGCAAATCCTGTTGTAGTAAGTAAGAACCCTATCTAACCTACGGCTGTATTGCTGAACATTTTCATTTAATAAATCGAAATCATTGCTTTCAATAATCTGGTTTAATCTGAAATGCATTTTAGTAATAAGACAATACATTAAGTCTTTAGACATGACTTGCAGCCCCCTTTGGTTAATTGTAAGGTGTTTCTAAGAAAGCTACTTCTGAAAAATAATATGGTATTATAAAAGTACTAACAAAAGCATTATATAAAGACACAGAAATATATAGAAAATGCACCAAAAGGCGATAAATCAAAGTATTGTAATTATTAAGCAGTTTGTCCAACTATTATATATTATTATAACACAAATTTGAATATAATCAATAAGGTTATTTTATATTCTGGAATACCTGATTATTTGATTAAAATTATGAATAATATGGAGTTGTTGCTTGAAAATATCTTTTCATATTTATTTATAATTTGTTATAATGGTTTATATATAATACTTTATATATAATAGAGGTAATATCTACTATATTTAATAAGGGGTGTGTTTTGTGAGTTCTAAAATTCTTATTGTTGATGATGAAAAGAATATAGTTGATATACTTAGATTTAATCTAATGAAGGAAGGATTTTCAACTATAGAGGCTAATGATGGAGAGAAGGCTCTTCAATCGGCATTAAGCGAGAATCCGGATCTTATTCTGCTTGATGTAATGCTTCCTAAGATGGATGGATTCACTGTGTGCAGAAAAATAAGGGAAAGTATGTCTGTGCCTATTATAATGATTACTGCTAAGGAAGAAGAAGTAGATAAGGTATTAGGACTTGAACTTGGAGCTGATGATTATATAACCAAACCTTTTAGCACACGTGAACTAATGGCTAGAATTAAAGCCAATTTGCGTAGGAGTTCATCCTCTGACGATCTCTTAAAAAAGCAGGGAACTATAATCAGATACGGTGATCTTGAAATTGATACAGAACGCTATGAAGTTAAACGTAATAATGAAGTAATAGACCTCACACTGAGGGAATTCGAACTGGTTAAATTTCTTGCGCTTCAGAATGGTCAGATTTTTTCCAGGGAAAATCTTCTGGAAAAGGTTTGGGGTTATGAATATTATGGAGATGTAAGAACAGTAGATGTTACTGTCAGAAGGGTAAGGGAGAAAATAGAAAGAGATCCCAGTAGTCCATGTTATATAATGACTAAAAGAGGGGTAGGCTATTATTTTAATAAAGTCAGTTAGTACTTAATAACGTACTTCTGATGATTATGTAAGTTGTGAAAAATATATTATTTTATAGCAGTTTAATATATACGTATTAAAGGTATTTTTCACAATTTACTCAGCCTGATAATACAACATTCTCGGGGGCGGTATGTTTTTAAGAAGCATGCAATTTATAAGAAGTCTGCAGTGGAGACTTGTTTTGATTTTTGTACTTTTCACTATGGCTCTGATGCTTGCAACCATTGCAATATTAAATTATTATATTCCTATTTTTTACTACGAAACCTTTAAAAACGGAGTAGAAAACGCTTTTAATCGTTGGAATATCAGTGAAAATCCCACAAGAGAAGAAATTTATTCGAGTCTTAAGAATAGAAACGATGCTACTTTAGTTTTTATGGTAAGTGAGTTTAAGACTCTAACTGTTATAAGAAAAAATACAAATAACATAGTCTTTTCGAGCGATAGCAGCTACTCAACTGATAATGAAGATCAGTTTCTAAACGAGATTTTAAAATCGAGTAATTATCTTTCAGCCCTTGCAAGAGGTATGGGCAGCGATGATAGTATCGTGAGAAGCGGGGATCAGAGGTATTTTGATTATGCAAGAGAGATTGGGGATTTTATCCTTTATTTCAGGGCTGACAGGTCTGAATGGCAGGACGCACTAGGTGAAATAAATGAAATTATTTGGCTTATCTTTTTAATAGCTGTTGCATTATCACTGGTTCTAGGTTTTCTTCTGTCGAAAACAATTACAGGTCCAATTGTAGATGTTATGAATAAAGCTAGAAAAATTGCATCAGGAGATTTTGGGCAGGTTCTCGAAGTAAAGTCAGAGGATGAGATAGGGAAGCTGACAAAGTCTTTTAACTTTATGTCACGGGAACTTAAAAAGACTTTAAATGAAATTTCAAGTGAAAAAAATAAGATAGAAACAATTTTAAACTATATGACTGACGGTGTTGTAGCGTTTAACTTAAAGGGCGAGCTTATTCACGCCAATCCGGCTTCAAAACGTATGCTTGAAATAGAAGAGTTTGGCCTTGATTTCAATGAATTTTCCAGGATGTATGATCTGGGAGTAGCAATTGAGGAAATACTTTACCTTGAAGTTTTCAGCACTAAATAAGCAAACATTAGCGTTAAAGACAAATTTATTAAGGTTTATTTTGCGCTGTTTACTGATGAAACTAAAAATGCAGAGGGTATTATAGCAGTGCTTCATGATATAACCGAGCAGCATAAACTTGATAATATGAGAAGGGAATTCGTTGCAAATGTATCACACGAATTAAGGACACCTTTGACCTCTATAAAAAGTTATTCCGAAACGCTTCTCGATGGGGCATTAGATGACAGGGAAGCTTCTGAAAGGTTTTTAAATGTTATTAATACTGAAGCAGACAGAATGACCCGTCTTGTTAAAGATCTGCTGCAACTGACGAGGCTGGATAATCAGCAGATGCAATGGAATATGGAAAGAGTGTGCTTTGAGACCCTTGTAAAGAAGTGCATTGAGAAGGTAGAGCTTTCGGCTTCAGAAAAGGAGCAAAAGTTGGAGTGCTTTGTTATAGGAGAAATTCCGGAAATTCAGGCAGATAGGGATAGAATGGAACAGGTTATACTGAATATTCTTACGAACGCGATGAAGTACACGCCGGAGAAAGGCCGGATTACAGTATATATTGGAAAGATATACAGTGAAGTATACGTAAAAGTATCCGATTCTGGTATTGGTATTCCACAAGAGGATTTATCAAGGATATTTGAAAGATTTTACAGGACAGATAAGGCCAGGTCAAGAGAGATGGGAGGAACCGGCTTGGGTCTTGCAATTGCAAAGGAAATTATTGAAGCCCACAAAGGGAGTATTTCTGTTACGAGTGAACTGGGCAAAGGTACTGAAGTCACAGTAAAGTTACCAGTGTGTAACTGAATCTTAAAAGGTGTGTAATATTTTTGTAACAATCATATTATATAATAGATTTATAGAGTTAATATGCAAAAATAATATTATATTATTTTTTCTTTCAATGAGGTGTGAATATGATAAAGAAGATTACGTTTTTACTTCTGATCGCATTAATTACGGTGAATTCGTTGATTCCAAGTTTTGCGGTTGATACAGACAGTATGCTTGTTAAAAAAGAAACTAAGGATACTGAAGAATTTATGGTTACCATAACCCGTCCTGAGGGTGACGAATCCACTTTCAAGTCTTCATATGTTATCTGTGGAAATACAACAAAGAAGGATATAAGAGTAAAATTGTACATATTGGATAAGGAAACAGATAAATACACAGAGTTTAATATCAATGAAGCTGCTAAGAATGGCGAGCACGAGAGTTATTGGGATATTGGTGAATCAGGTATTTTTATGAAAGAGATTATATTACCTGAAATAGGTACTAATACTATCAGAATACTCGCTTATAATAAAAACAATGAGGACAACAAGGAAAATTTGAAACCCGGTGAGAGTATTCAGATAAACAGCTATACCATAACAGTTCTGAATAAAAAGGTTAAAGATTCTATAAAAAACGGATTATTCAGAATAACAGATATGCTCAATAAGTTATTTGTATATAAATCCGGAGGAAAATAATGAGCTATAAAAAGCGCGAAAGGAAGAAATTATTCGTCTTAATAGTTCTGGTATTAACAAGTTTTATACAAGTAGGCATCCTTTATCAAAATCAGGGATTGCCTTTTAATTTTTTATGGGGTGTTTTTAACAGAAGTACAAAAGATATTAACTATGATATTTCGAATTATCTAAAACCATATAAGGTTATTGTTTCAGATGCTTATATGTCACACTGGGTTATCGATGAAAACGATGAAAATTATGAGCAGATCTGGGAGGATGCAAGGTATTACATCCAAAAAATTCTTTCAAATAAAGTAATTAAACAGGAGGCTTTTAGCGATTGGGGTCAGGTTGCTATCAAGGAATCGGTAATTTTTGATTTCAAGACAAAATTAAGCACCGACCTCTTGTCTGAATTTGTGAAAACAAACACTTCAGCAGATTTTCAAATGGAAGGTATCTACAAAATGGCAATTGTGCCTAATGATGAAATAAATAACAATGTAACCGTTTTTTTATATGATAAAAATACAGTCAGAAAATATGTTCTGCCTTTTAATGCTAAGGGGTTGGGAAGAGATCATTATGACGCTATAATCTACAGTCTTCAAAAGGATAAGAGCCTTATGAGTTATTATCTTATAAAAGAAACGGTTTCAAACCTTGAAAATATCAGACAGGATGTTTTGGTTGTTACTGGCAGTAACATATACAGGGAATTTGATAAAATTTATTGCAAGGTTCCTAACGACGTTAGTAATATT
>JAAZCB010000004.1 GCA_012513545.1 Clostridiaceae bacterium | reverse complement strand
CTCCATTGCTCTAAGGTTCAGGACGTATGTGAATAATATTGTGGTGTTTAATTATCTGACTAATCCTGATTTGATTTATCCAGGGCAGCAATTGGTTGTGACTGCTTCGTTGGAATAACTTATTAGAGTTATTGACTCTGTAAAAAAAAGTTCATGCGGTATAAAAGAAATTGATAGAGACTCATACCTATTTCAGTTTTCTCCATAAAAAAGAATTCCTATTGTATCAGGAATTCTTTTTTGTATCATTTTTTTCTTCTGTTGCAAATGTCAATGATATTAGTGATATAACAAAAAATGTACTGTGCTAATTGCCATTATTTATTCTCTCGTCCACGATCTTACAATCTTCTGTATAAACTCAATTACAAATTATAAAAGTGAGCAATATCATTATAATTAATCTAATCTTAGATAGCAATTATCGTGCAACAACAACATTTATAGGAATCCAGCCGTTAATCTTTCCGAGGGTATTTTCAATACAACATCTTCCTGGTACTGATAGACTTATCTCATCAGAAAGCAAATGTGTAGTAACTTTTATACTATTTATTGGTTGACAATGGATAATATATATAGTATTATCTATACTATAGTAATCCTATATATTTACTATACTTTAAAGAATGATACTGAAAGGAGTTTTTTCTATGCAGAAGGCAGTTGAGATAATAAGCAGAAACCAAACAATTAGAGGCATGATTAATGCACCTGATCATACAGATGGAAAGCTCCCGGCAATAATTATACTCCATGGATTCGGCGGAAATAAAATTGGTCCGCATTTTATGTTTGTCAAGTTCTCCAGAGTATTGGCAGATATTGGATTCACAAGTATAAGATTCGACTTTGCCGGCAGCGGAGAAAGTGACGGAGAATTCGTAGATATGACTTTATCCGGCGAGCTTGAAGACGCCGAAAACATTTTAAAGTATGTAAAATCCCTCGACTTTGTTGATAACGATAGAATTGGCGTAGTCGGATTCAGTATGGGTGGAGCAGTTGCAAGTATGCTTGCCGGAATCCATGGCAAAGACATACAAGCTTTATGTCTTTGGTCTCCGGCCGGAAATATTGCGGAAATAGTAATAAATGATTTTATAGGTCAGGGCTTTACAGATTTCATCAGTAACGGCAATTATGAATATGATGGTTTATTAATCGGGGAAAAATTCGTTGATGATATTAAGAAAACCGATGTTTACAATATAGCTTCCGAATATGAAGGGAATATTCTTCTACTCCATGGAAGCGACGATGAAGTTGTTTCCCTGAATGCTTCTCTAAAATACCTGGATACATACGGCGATAAGGCCAAATTGACTATAATTGATGGAGCGGATCATTTGTTTGGCAAACAATCCTGGGAGCAGGAATTAATTGAGCATACAGTAGAGTTTTTTAAACAAGAACTGTTGGAAAGGGTGTGATTTGATGGGTATTACAATCATTGGCGGAGACAATATAGCAGGCATCAACTGCCATCTTTGCAAAAACGGGTTCTGCATTATTAAGCATATAAGTGGCAGAAAAAGCAATCACAAATGTATAGAAATCCCCCAAAACTCTGATTTAGTGCTTGTTTTTACCGACTATGTCAATCATACCCTATGCAAGTATATTAAGAAAGAGGCTCAGCGCATGGGTATAAAAACTATATTTTCAAAAAGATCCTGGTCTTCTTTGCAATATTTGTTGCAAAACTGACTATTTGATCAAAAAGCAAGGCAACAGGTAACACACGCACAGTTTCCGATGATTCATTAATCGGAAACTGTCTAAAGCTCATAACGAACACTGCATTATGAGCTTTAGATTATCATTCATGCCTGTAGTCAGGATGTACATAACGTCCTTTACCTATTAAGAGAACTTGTTGTAGAATACACTTTTGTCAATAGAAATTCTTTGGTAATGTCCAGAGGATGGTTTTGCATCTACTGAAGGATATCCAATCGGAAGTAATGCAACCGGTACATAATTTTCAGGCAACTCGAATTCCTTAATAATTGAAGCCGGGTCAAAATATCCTACCCATGTTGTGCCAAGACCAATTTCAGCGGCTTGAAGCATCATGTGTGTAGTAACTATACTTGCATCTACAACTCCGCTGTCATCTCCATCAAAACTCCGTTTCCAACTGACATTTTTATCATAACAGACAAGTAGTGCCATTGGTGCATTAAAGTGATACTTTGTACATTTTTTTAATTTTTCAAGAGCTTCCTCACTTTCAATAACAAGTATACGCTGTGGTTGGTTATTGCAGGCAGTTGGAGAAAGTTGACCAGCTCTTAGCACCAAATCAAGCTTTTCCTTTTCAACAGGTTTATTGCTAAATGTCCTTAATGAATACCTTTCTTCAGCTAGATTAATAAAATTCATGTCAATCCCCTCTCTTTTAGATAGAATTATACTTCCTATAATATATTAATTTACCTCCCGGAGTTTTATTTTTTCATTTTTACTTTCATGTGTTCTAGCCTGTTTAGAGCCTCATATAAAGTATCGTTCTTCTTTGCAAAATGAAGCCTGATGAGATGATTTACATCTTCTTTAAAAAAGCTTGAACCTGGAACTGCACCTACCCCTACATCTCTTGCAAGCTTTTCGCAAAATTCAATATCACTATCATATTGGAATTCCGATATATCAAGCATAATGTAGTATGCTCCCTGCGGATTGGTATGCGAAATACCGATATCATCGAGACCTTTTGTGAATAAGTCTCTTTTTTCTGAATATTTTGCTTGCAAATCCTTATAGTATGACTGTTCAAATTTCAGACCGACTACGGCTGCTTCCTGAAGGGGAGCTGCTGCACCAACTGTCAGAAAATCGTGAACTTTCTTTGCACCATCAACAATGTAATCAGGAGCAATAATATAGCCAAGTCGCCATCCGGTGATTGAGTAAGTCTTTGAGAGCGAACTGCAGGATATGGTGCGTTCAAACATACCGGGCAGAGAAGCAAAATAAACATGGTGGTATGGCTCATATACTATATGCTCATACACTTCATCGGTGATGACGAAGGTATCATATTTTTCCGCAAGTGCTGCGATGGTCTTTAGCTCATCCACTGTAAAAACCTTACCTGTAGGGTTGGATGGATTGCACAGAATTAATGCCTTCGGATGCTGACTAAAAGCTGCTTCCAATTCTTCAGTCCGGAATTTGAATTCCGGAGGGTAGAGGGGTACATAAATAGGTTCAGCGCCGGAAAGTATCGTATCTGCCCCGTAATTCTCATAAAACGGTGAGAATACGATCACCTTGTCGCCGGGATTTGTGACGCTCATCATCGCTGCCATCATGGCTTCGGTGCTGCCGCAGGTCACGACGATCTCGCCGTTCGGGTCGATTGCCCT
>JAAZCB010000033.1 GCA_012513545.1 Clostridiaceae bacterium | reverse complement strand
GCAATATCAGATCCCGGCGTGCTAGGATTTAGCACAAAGGATTTTCTGTCAGTCATAACATCAAGCATCTCGTGAGGAACCCAGCAGCCATGGTCTGATTCGTTATATCCGCACATATAATACAATTCTTCCGGCTTAGGATGTGCTTTAATTAAGAAATCCGTACCCCATTTGATTTCATCCAGGATAACATCCAATTGACCTGATTTTTCAAACGCACTGCGGTACTCATAAACATCCCATCCCAATTGAGCTGCAGCATAAGAAATGGTATGAGTGAATTTAATTCCGTCTCCGGCATCAGCCCATCCTCCGGTAAGATCAAGTCCTACATCCATTCCGTCTGTCATAGCAGCATCAGTCCTGTAAGGCAAAATATAATCGTCCGGCAGATCCCCAAGGCGGTTTGCCTTATAGAAAAGAATTGCTTTCTGCATTGCTTCACCATACTTGTAATATGCACCTCCGGTACGCGGAGAAGTCGCTGCTTGAGTTTTTGATACAAATACCGATGAAGGCAATATTAAAGAAGTCAAAAGAATTGTTATGATCGCCCGGGTAAACTGCTTATGTAATTTTCCGAACTTAAATTTCTTCATGTATATATCCTCCTACTCTATAAAACTTATATTTCAACTCGGCTATTAAGCGTCTATGCTTTATAGCCGAGTTTTGTAAATTATTTTGTTGTACAAAAATCCTCAGTAAATAAAATGTTTTTCCCCTGACCTATGTATACTCCAACACCTGCTGCCTTATAGTTTCCCAGAATACTCTGCTTGTTTCCTGTAGTATTCATCCAACTCTCAAAAGCATGTATGCCGCATATATGTCCCTTACCGATGTTCTCTGATGAAGATGTAAACAAAATACCGGAATCTTTAATTCTTTGATATGGGCTTTTATTATTAAGATTTATGGTTGAGAAATAATTATTCAGCGCCATATCCATACTGTGGTTTCTTGCTGTCTTTGCAAGAACTTCATTCCAGGTAAAAAGGGGTTTTCCATATCTGGCTCTTATTGAGTTGGTTAAGTCAAAAATCTGATGTTCATAACTCCTTGAAAGCTCCTCACTTGGTGTTCCAAAGTATCCATCAAGGGATATTTCAATTTCCCTGTTGATAAAAAGAACTGAAGTTACTTTACTTTCATCAAGAATATCATAAAATACTGTTACAAAATATCTGTTGCTAAAATTAAAAACTTCATAACCACCGGAACCGTCAAGCATATACATGGTATCATTCTTTTGTATATACTGAAGTGGGCTGCCGAGGATTTCCTTAACTTTGGATTTAGAAGTCCCAACACTGATACTATTGAAAAATTTATAGTCTTGTGAATTGGAATAAATACCGACAACCTTTCCGTTTTGTATACCAACCTGTATGTACTTTGTGTAATCCTGATTATAAGTGTACCAATAAAATCCGTACTTGCTTAAGTCTTTTCTTGCATGAACACCAAAAACCTTTTGTATATCCTGGATTGGTCTATCCATTAAGGCATTCAATGAAGGTATTATTGAAGTTTGTGGTTTGGTTGGTGTTGCTTCCACATAATTAGCGGAAGGTATCGGAGTTGATTTTATGGTTGTTCGGACGGGTGTCGGAACCAGAATGGATGAAACAGGGAATTCGTCAATTATCCCAAGTAAATACCTTTTATACAAAGCTAAATCTGTTGAAGTAATTTTTTTATCTCCGTTTACATCTGCTACTTCTAATGAATTTGAGACTGGTAAACTGTTAATTATACCTAATACGTATCTTCTAAGAATTATATAGTCTGTTGAGTTTACTTTATTATCACCATTGATATCTCCGTAGATAGTTGAAATAATTGATCCATCGGCAGCATAAACATTTATCGAAACTAATACTATAAAGTACAATAACGTAAAAAATGTTGCCATTAATATCAATGACTTTTTCACTTATAACTCCTCCCTCAACACTAAATAAAAACAAAACGACTACCGATTTTTAACAAGTACCTCCTTTTTCGTTTTTGATTTTATTATAACACATTTTACAAGTTTGTACCTCATTTTCATTGTACTTGGGTATTTTTTTTATTGTTACTGCCATTAAGCAACATAATAGCAATAATACTTAGAATTAATACAAATGTTGTAACTATTCCTCCCTCCGGGCCAAAAAGCCCCCCGTTAATAATATTCTGTGAATTCAGTTTCACATGATACATTCCATGAATATCAAGACCACTTACCTGAAATCCAAAAACACTTCCCTGAAAGTAATTCCAGGTAATATGATAACCGATAGGAAGCCAGAGATTGCCTCTTTTAAGAAACATGAAGGCAAACAGTACACCTACAAGAAAAATATTGATAAAACCTACAATTGTTATATTGGGGTTTAGGGAATGTATAACAGAAAATATACAAGCCGAAATTATTACCATAGCGGCAGGACTTCCTGTCTGTTTCAGTACTGTCATGCAGTAACCCCTTGAAAAAAGTTCTTCACTAATACCTACCATAATAAAAAGGAGTAAATCACTAAAAAGCACTATTGACAGATCAGGATTAAATAGTCCGTTTGAGACTTCTATCTGCCCGGTTAATTTTAAAATAATAAAAACAGTTGATATGGATATTGCACCGAAAGCAAGCCCTATGAAAAAATCCTTTTTATGAACTAAGGGATTTGTAAATCCCAGGTCTCTTATTGGCTTTTTGTCGAATATCCTCCAAAATGCGTATACAGCTATAATCATGCAAAATGTCTGGACAATATGTGACATTAAACTGAACAGAGAATCACTCTGTATTTGAAGGATATAATCCTGTGTACTGGAGATGTTATTTCCTGTGGCAAACATTTTCACAGCGAAATATAACACTTCAGTTATGGAAGTACAAATGATCAGCAGCACAAAAAATGCAGCAAAGGTGATAAAAATTTTATAGCCCGAGCGAAGTTGTGAATTTCTGTTTATAAATATCTTTTTCATGTTATTAGTTCCCCCTTGTATATGCTTATAATTTATTATATTGCATTATACTTGTAAAGAACTATAACTATGCTTCAATACATATTTATGCCAAACCCTGTTATAATTATTCCTACCAGCATATTAAGGACACTTATCGGCATAACAGGAACCCGGCATAGCTACCATAAACTATTAAGGCCAATATGACTTAAAAAAACTGGTGATAAAAATAAGGATCAAACCGAGACTAAATAACGGTCAGATCCTTTTACCCAAATTGTATTTTTTCTATACCAGTGTTACTTTATTGTCACATAACCTGTATTGAATAAATAGCTTTAGCTATCTGGTCACTTTCCTGAAAATGCACTTCTCTACGGTCAGTTGTTATGTGATCATAAGGTATTTTTACATCATGAAATCCCATATTGTCATTACTACTAAATGTATCGTTTTCTGCTAAATGACCGCCTATCCATAAAAATTGATTTGGATGAATTTCGAAATCTCTTGTTTCATTAATTTGGTACTGTGCGCCTTCACCTAAATGAATAGCCTGTCCGGAGGGCATGTGAAACATATGGTGCTCAACGATTGGCTGAAAGTCTCCAAACTCATTTACAATTACTTGTCTTGCATACAGGTCCCCATAGATTTCCAGAGTGTCTCCCGGATCGTCACCTGTTTCATAATTCTTTATTGCATGCAAAGTAACCCTAACTCTTTTCATATGTTTTTCTCCTCAAAATAATCTATTTTCAACATCCTTTGATTTTAATATGGGCAAAATTATGTTTAATATTCGTTTATTTTATGGAAAGAGTTTTAGCAATCATTTTATTTTTTTTCTGGTTAAACATATTAATTAATAATATACAGCTCATTTATCTTATGTGTGTTTTCCATATTTCTACTCTTCATAACAGATAACCGGAGTTCCATTCTCTATATTTTCATATATTTTTTTTGCTAAATATAATGGGGCATTTACACATCCGTGAGTTCCGTTTCTCTTATAAATACTGCCTCCAAAAGAATGTCTCCAGCTTGCATCATGTATTCCAATATTTCCGTTAAAAGGCATCCAATAAGTTACCTCTGCCTCATAATTGTGTCCTCTTAGAGTTGAGCCCATTTCTTTGTAATTAAGCATATAGGTTCCGCAATGAGTAGCCTTCCCATTATTGGGATTACCAGTGACTATAGCTCCCTGAGTGATGAGCTTTCCATTTTTATAGAACCATAAATGCTGTCTTGTTATATTGATTTCTACGTATGTATTGCCAATATCATCCTTATCCCTTGATGAAGCCCTCTGAGAATATATCGGCTCTCTTTCAATGGTTTCACCAAGCTTTATGCTCTCCATTAGTGCCATTGTTTCAGCAGCACGGTTGATTCTCCATCCATAAAATCCGCCTTTTACTTCTATTATTTTATTCATAGAAGTTTTGAATTTTCTTGCAACACCTGCGGTATCATATTTTTTACTCAATTCTTTAACATAATCATAAACATATTTATGATTAATGACTACTTCCAGATTTTCATCAACACTAAGCCATTGATTTATTCTGTTCCCATCTAATATCTCATTCTCATTTCCAAACAAATAAGTGATTTTCGATGATACATACTTATCCAACAGTTTCTTAGTTTCAGGGGTTTTAGCAGAATTCAAGGTGTACTTTGGATTTTTGTAACAGTCACTATCATTTAAATCCATTATTGTTATACCTTTTAAAATATTCATTTCTACAGCTTTATGCAACTT
>JAAZCB010000305.1 GCA_012513545.1 Clostridiaceae bacterium | reverse complement strand
TTTTCATTTTAGCCTGTATTATTTCATTTACTTTATACCAAAATCACTACTCATATTGCCATAAAAAACTCAAATCCTAACTCACATCACATTAACCATCAACCTTGTTATGTGGACAAAAGAAATATCTCATTACTTTACAATTCAAGCTAATAAAGACTTTTGAATACATTATTAAGCCCGTAAATCCTTATTATAACCAAGTTACAATAATGAAAAAGAAACCTTAGAGCCGTAGTCATATCAATACATCTACTTTATGAAACTCCAAGAATTCACCCTATATAGGTAATTTGGAGGTTCTTATTCTATTTGCCAATAATAGAACGCTGAGCCCCATGATTCCCCTAGTTAATGTAATAGTGATTGCAGCTCCAATATAATCAAAATAGTATATTAAAGGGAATGATATTAAGAACCCAATAATTGAAGAAAATGAAGTCACATTTCGCAATTTTTTTTCGTGCCCCTGAATAATTAAATAATTAGTGCCAAAAATACTGCTTAAGGATAAAAAGAGGATGGAAATTGACAAAATTTGCAATACAATGATTGCATCATAAAACTCGGATGTAAAGAACAGCTTTATTATCAAGGGTGCAAAACCAAACAAAACTAAAGAAATAAGCAGCGAGATGAGTAGATTAATCTTAGAAAACAATCCATGTCTTCCAATCTTACGAGACAGGTAAGGGAAAAATGTTCTAGAAATAATAGCTATAAACTGTTGGCCCATTTTCATAAACTTATTTCCAGCATCGAGCTTTCCAGTGGAAACTGTTCCACCATACATGCCTAACAAAAAAATAGAGAAGCTACTATATAAATTTGGCATCAAATTATTAATAAATACATCCGTACTACTTTTTAAAGTCTCAAAAACTCCTGTAAAATTTGGCTTGACCAATTTGAATCCCCATCTAACTAAAATATAATACAATGCAACAATTCCTGAAACAAGAAATCCTAAAGAAATAAATAATGGTTGAAGGATAAAATGTGATTCTTCCGTAATAAAAACAAAAACTGCTATTGTAAAAAACATTTTAGATATTAAACTCAAAATAGTAATGTACTTCATCTTTTCCATTGCTTGAAAAAACCATTCTGGAAAAAGTATTTGGCCAGGAATTTGAAGGAAGGTTAACAAAAGCAGAGTAGACATTTCCGAAAAGGAAGGAACTATATAGATCAAAAGAAGCAATGCAACAAGACTAAAAAAAGCAAGTAAACACCTCGCCCATAAAACATTCGAGAATATCATTGAAACCATTTGTTTGTCCTCTCTGTGTATTGCGACATCTCGAGTGGCAGTATAATTAAATCCCCAATCAGCTATTGTTTGAAACCATCCAATGATTGCCGCTGCGAAAGCAATTTTCCCAAAACTCTCCACACCAATAACCCGAGCTAAATACGGTAACGTAACCAATGGAAAAATGTAACCAGCGATCTGTAATAAAGATAAATAAGCAAAGTTTTGGACTAAGACCCTTCCATCCTCACTATTCCTAACACTAATTACTCTGTCTCTTATTCTCATCGTAGGATTAATATTCAACGAAAAACAAACTCAAAAACAGTTTCGAAATCCAATCTGTTACACCTCGTTAGCCAGCAAAAAACAGATCCGAAAACACTTAAATATCTGTTTATTAAATATTACTTTTAAAGGTTCTGAGGAAAATGGCGTCCTTAGACTTGGCTAAGTGTCAAATATTCTTGAAACCCAATAGCGTTATTTTGAATAGAGATCTTTTACCCCACAAAAATCAAATACAATTTTTTCATTTGGGGCAATATCCACTGTCAACTCTTTAAACTCTTCATGCGCCACCAAAAAAGCAATAATATCAGCCTTCTCATAGGCTTCCTTATAATCTGTAAGTTTAAAAACTCTATGCTCTTTAATATTGGGCTCTACAAAAAAGATATCTTCATTATTACTACTTTGAAGCACCTTTTGCGCAATATATTTTGCTGGTGATTCTCTTAAGTCATCAATATTTGGTTTAAAGGCAAGCCCCATAATGGCAACAGATGGGCGCCGACCATGCTTAAGTTCAAACTCCAACCTGGCGTTTTGAATCTTTTCAGCCACCCAAAAGGATTTGTAATTATTAATCTCCCGTGCCTTACCAATAATTTGGGATTCTCTGGGATAATCTGCCGTAATAAAGTAGGGATCTACGGCAATGCAATGTCCTCCGACTCCGCAACCGGGCTGAAGAATATTAACTCTTGGGTGTTTGTTTGCAAGTTTAATCAGCTCCCAAACGTTGATGTCGGCTTTATCGCAAATCAAGGACAATTCATTAGCAAAGGCAATCTGAACATCCCTGCTGGCATTCTCGGTTAGCTTGCACATCTCAGCAGTACGGGCATTGGTTTTATGGAGTTCGCCCTTGACAAACAAGCTATAAAACGCTACCGCTTTATCGGTTGAAGCGTCATCAACACCACCAATTACCCGATCGTTGTGCACTAGTTCATGCATTACATTACCCGGCAAAACACGCTCCGGACAATATGCCAAGAACAACTCGCCTTTCAGCTCTGGTCGCTCTGTAAATATTAAATCCATCATCTTCTCGGTGGTTCCAACCGGCGAAGTGGATTCAATGATGAATAAATCACCTTTTTTCAAAAGAGGAATGATGCTGCGTGTAGCTGCCTCAACGAATGAAATATCTGGTTCGTGATTGCCCTTGAATGGGGTCGGAACAACAACCAGATAAACATCAGCAGCCAGGACGTTTGTCGATGCACTTAAATTTCCTTGAGCTACAGCTTGTGCTACATAATCTTTCAAGTCGGGTTCCACTATATGAATTTCACCCTTATTGATGGTGTCAACTACGTGCTGATTAACATCCATGCCTTGCACCTTTATGCCTACTGAAGCTACCAATGCAGAGGTAGGCAAGCCAATATAGCCTAATCCAAGTGTGGAAACGGTAATATTTGTATTCATTTAATCAGTTTCTATCTCTATTTCCTAATAGTATTTCAATCAATAAAACGAAGAAATTCAACAATCCGTTGAGCAGCTTTACCATCCCCATAGGGATTATGCAATGAACTCATGGCTGCATACCTTTCTTCGTTGGACAACAAATCCAGTGCTTCATCTACAATTTTTTGCTTATCGGTACCCACCAAAACAACCGTGCCGGCATCTACTGCCTCGGGGCGCTCAGTGGTGTCACGCATAACTAATACGGGCTTTCCTAAGCTGGGTGCTTCTTCTTGTACTCCACCGCTATCGGTAATGATCAACTTCGACCGATTCATCATCCACACAAAGGCTTCATAGGGCAAGGGGTCAATGAGTTTAACATTATCGATTCCGGCCAGTAGTTCTTTAACAGGTTTTTGAACATTGGGATTGAGATGGACCGGATAGACAACCTGGCCTTTGA
>JAAZCB010000304.1 GCA_012513545.1 Clostridiaceae bacterium | reverse complement strand
TAATAATATCCGCCAATACTTGGCATATAAGGTTCTGAATGATACCTTGATAATCGTCTATATACCGGTAAGTGAATTTTTGAGCCCGGTTGATTCAGTACTTAAGGTTATCGTTTTTGCAAGTATGCTTCTTACCGTTATAGCTCTAGTATTATTGTATCTTGTTGTAAAAAAAGTTATTGTAAACAACGTTAATATTATTGTTGACGATATCAAAAAAATCGCCTCCGGAAAACTAAACATCAAATCCAATATAAAAAGCAAGGATGAAATTCGTTTAATTAGTGACAACCTGAATATTGCTACCAATAATATGGCTAACTTAATTAACAATGTTAAGCAGGCTGTTAAAGAAACCACGGATTTTGTTATTAAAATAACCCAGACTGCTTCTTTAACAAACAATAGCTCTATCATTACCTCAAGAAGCGTTGAAGAAATAGCAAAGGCTGCTTCTGACCAAGCCTACCAGGCAAATGAAGGAAGTGAAAGACTATCTGATCTGGCTAATGAGCTAGAATCCATAACCCAAAGCTCGTCAGCTATTAAAACTTATGCCAACAACACCATTACAATGAATGAAGCGGGACTGGAAACAGTTGCAAAATTGGAATCCCGTATTCAGGAAAATAAAGAAGTATCTTCGTTAGTTTTATCTAATATAGATAATCTGGCAAATAAATCTGGTATTATTGATGACATAGTCAGTACTATTAATGAAATTGCCGAACAAACCAACATGCTTGCCCTTAATGCCTCCATCGAAGCTGCAAGGGCCGGTGAAGCCGGAAAAGGCTTTTCCGTTGTTGCAGTTGAAATAGGAAAACTTGCAGAACAAACTGCTTTGGCTACCAAGCAAATTATCAGTATCGTAAATGATATTAACGTGAATATAAGCAATTCAAAAGAAAGCATAAGTGCGGTTGATACAATTGTAAAAGAAGTGTACAGCGAATTAATAAACACCAAGGAAACATTTTACAAAAATTCCGAAAATACTATAAAAACCATAGCACATGTAGAAACCCTGCTAAATAATATTGAAACAGTAAACAGGAATAAAGATAATGTCGTTGAATCAATAAGTTCTATAGCTGCAATATCAGAGGAATCAGCATCTTCAACAGAGGAAATCTCATCTACTATTATGGAACAGACATCAACAATTGAAGAATTAGCAAAAATGTCAATTGATCTCGAGGAAATCGCCACCAAGTTAACCAATTCCGTAAGCCAATTCGAATTATAGTATTTTGATTTGGACTATATTTATTAAAGTCATTAGCTCATAAAAAGCACTATTCTTATCAACTATATTAAGAATAGTGCTTTTTGTGAAGATTTATATTTTGCCGCTTCCTCTGTTGTGCCCCTTCTTATTAGGTTGTTCCAAACAGATTCCAGCCTTTAATGCTCATATTTCTGATTCCTATATACAACCTGGCTTTCTTCCGTACCTACTTTACAGAATACTCGTGCAGCAATTTTTCTTTCATCTCCCACAAAGGCTTCGAAAGGTCAACATAATATTTATGCGGGTTTTCAAACCTTTTAACCTCCTCCCAAAGTGTACCTGTCTGCTCTATGCAATAATCCCTGATTTCATTTATCTCCGGGCTTTTGTAGACACAGTTTCCTTTGTCGAAAATCCTGACCAAAAGCTTTTTAGCATTAAAGTTTGTTACCGTCTTTCTTTTCCAGGTATACTCCGGGTCAAATAATTCATAAGGCTCATTTTCATTTACAGTTTCATCACTTGTTGTCATCAAATCTGCAATTGCTTTTCCCGTTTCCTTGTCAAAGAACCTCCAAAGTTGTTTGAATCCAGGATTGGTTATTTTTCCTACATTTTCACTTAGCTTTATCTTCGGAATCATTTTGCCGTTATCTTCTACCGCAACAAGCTTATATACACCTCCAAACACCGGTTCCGATTTAGAGGTTATAAGACGTTCGCCAACACCGAAAAGATCAACCTGAGCACCTTGCATTAAAATATCATTGATAATGAATTCGTCCAATGAATTTGAAGCAACAATACCACAATCATGGAATCCTGCTTCATCCAGCATTCTCCTGGCTTCCTTTGAAAGATATGTAATATCACCACTGTCCAGCCTTATTCCTTTAGGTCTGAAACCTTTAGGCACAATTTCCTCTCTGAATATTTGAATGGCATTCGGAACACCTGATTTCAGTACGTTGTATGTGTCTACGAGAAATACACAATTGTCAGGATATACTCTTGCATAGGCACGAAAAGCATCAAGTTCGGTCGGAAACATCTGAATCCAACTGTGAGCCATGGTTCCTATAGCAGGAATTCCAAACTCCTTTTCT
>JAAZCB010000303.1 GCA_012513545.1 Clostridiaceae bacterium | reverse complement strand
AGGGACTCGATGTCCCGAAGCTTTTTTTTTATGCAAGTAATAAACCGGTTTACGCTTCGAACTGCCCTATGAGATCAAAATTAGTATTGACATGGTGATAGAAATCCAATACAATGATATTAACAAAGTGTTAAGAACACATTGTTAATAAATGATTTCCGATAACACAAATATGCTTTTATATAAAGGATAGGTGATGACGTGGAGAGAATATTAAGAAACAAACAAGGTTTAACAGAGAAAGAGTTTCTGAAAAAATACGACGCAAGTAAGTTTGAAAGACCCTCTGTAACGGTAGATATGTTGATTTTTACTGTTGTAAACGAAGAGGAAGAGAATTATCGAAAGCTTCCGGAAAAAGCGCTAAAACTCCTTATGGTAAAAAGAGGAGACCATCCCTTTATTGGACAATGGGCACTGCCCGGAGGCTTTGTAACTATGCAGGAAAGCATAGAAGATGCTGCACTGCGGGAACTTAAAACTGAAACGAATATTGATAATGTTTACATGGAGCAATTATATACCTGGGGAGATGTTGGCAGAGATCCTAGAACAAGAGTAATCAGTTGCTCATACATGGCTCTTGCAGATAGTTCAAAATTAAATATTGTTGCAGGAGACGATGCAGATGATGCTGAATGGTTCAATATCAGATATAACATAACTGAGGAAAACAAAACAATTACTGAAAAAGGATATATTGAACAAAAACTGTATTCAATTAGTCTTTTTAACGTAAATTACGACTTGTCTGCAACTGTAAAAGTAGTTGAAACGGTTGAAGGGAGGGTAATAAAGACCTCAAGAGAGGTAGTAGAATCAAAGGAAATTGCCTTTGACCATGCTAAAATGATTGAATATGGAATTGAGAGGCTTAAGAATAAGATTGAGTATACGGATATAGCATTTAGCCTGATGCCGGAGCTATTTACTCTATCAGAGCTGCAGAAAGTTTACGAGGTTATACTTGGCAGGGAACTTCTCGCTGCTGCGTTTAGGCGGAAAATTGCGGATATGGTTATTGAAACAAACCAATTTACCAAGGATGCTGGACACAGACCTTCAAAATTATATAAGTTTAACCATAGCTGGAGAACCTTGCAGTAGCAGAGTGAGGAATAATTTGATGGAATGTTTTGATGAGGAAACATGTGGAAAGGGCTTGGAGAAACAAGGAGAGTGGTTGAAATGAAGATTAAAGGATGGAACAGCTTTGAAATAATTTGGTTGACAGCGTTTACAGCAGTGGCAATTATGCTTTCAATACTTTCGAAAGACAATATGTTTGGGTTTAGCGTCTTTATTTCTGGAGTGCTTTGTGTTGTATTAGCTGCTAAGGGGAATATTTGGACTTATTATTTCGGGATGTATAACTCAATTGCATATGCCTGGTTGAGCTACGGGAATGGTCTCTATGGAGAAACCATGTTAAATGCATTATTTTTTGTTCCAATGAATGTTATAGGATGGGCTGCCTGGAGAAAGAAAATGGATAATAACACTGTAATTATGAGAAAGATGTCATGGAAAATGTTTGGCTTATCTTATTTAATCTGCTTGACAGGTACGGTTGTATACGGATATTGGCTTTCAACCTTTAAAAATCAAAACACAGCCTATATAGATGCATTTACAAATTGTGCTTCAATTATCGCAACAATTATAATGACTTTAAGATACAGAGAACAATGGATATTTTATATAAGTATCAATGTATTTTCAGTAATAATGTGGTCATTCAGGCTCGCAAACGGAAGCGAAAATGCTGCTACCATAGTAGTAATGTGGTCGGCATATCTTGTAAATAGCATATATGGTTTTTATGTGTGGGATAAGGGTTATAAAGCCATGAGCAGTGATAAACAGGCAGCTTAAGCTTGTTGTTTGAAGAAAGTGATGTATATCAGGAAAACATATCCTGGTGCTGCAGTAGTTGAAGCATGGGGTTGGACTGGAGGTACTAAATGATGTTATGTATCAAAGATAGAATATTAGGCGGTTTATGGGGATTGTTAATCGGTGACGCTCTGGGAGTACCTTATGGATTTAATAAACCTGAAGACTTGCCGGAACCTGAACTGATTGAATATCAGCCACCTCCTGGTTTTGTGAGGTCACACCCTGGTGTATTACCGGGGACATGGTCAGACGACGGAGCACAAGCTCTGTGCCTTCTTGACTCATTATTATCATGTGGGAGAATGGATGTAAATGATTTTGCCTCAAGGCTTTTAAAATGGTATGATTGCGGATTGTGGGCAGTGGATAATAAAGTATTCGATGTGGGAAATCAAACGGCCAGGGCATTAATTGCATACAGTAATGGAAAGTCTCCCTGTGAATCCGGCAATGTAATTCCGGAGGGAAAAGGAAATGGCTCCCTGATGAGAGCTTTGCCCCTGGCTCTTTGGCATAAAGGCTCCGATGAAGAACTAGCTAACGATGCGCATATACAATCACTTGTTACTCACGGTCATGTGTGTAATCAGGTTTGTTGTGCCTTGTATTGCCTATGGGCCAGAAGGCTTCTGGAGGGACATTCGATATATGAAGCGTATAACTTGGCGGTTTTAAGACTACGTCAAATTTATGGAGAGGATTCGGAGTTCTATCGAGAGCTTGAAGGGAGTATTCGTCCTGATGAACCACTGGTAGGAAAAGGCGGAGGTTTCGTAGTAGACAGTTTGAGAAGCGTGGGGATGGTTTTAGCATCAGACAATTATGAACAAGTTGTAAAATCCGCTATAGCTTTAGGGGACGATACAGACACAACTGCAGCTATTGCCGGCGGCTTGGCAGGTGTGTACTTTGGGGTTGGCAACATTCCAGCTAGATGGTGT
>JAAZCB010000302.1 GCA_012513545.1 Clostridiaceae bacterium | reverse complement strand
TTATCGAGTCTCAGATAAAATAAAAGTTCTGTAAATATGGGTAAGTTGAGTAAATAAACATATAGGAGGACACCTCGGATGGAAGGATGTATTTTTTGCAGGATAATTAATAAGGAGCTGCCTTCAACAGTAGTCTATGAGGATGAAAAAGTACTTGCGTTCCGTGATATTAGTCCGGCCGCAGCTTTTCATGTGTTGATCATACCGAAGCAGCACATGGAAAATGTAATGGCTATAGACTCAAGTAATGGAAGCTTACTGGTGGATATACATATTGCAGCCCGGAGAATAGCAGAAAAATTTGAGCTGGCAGACAAGGGGTTCAGGCTTATCACAAACTGTGGAGAGGGTGCAGGACAGACTGTATTTCATCTCCATTACCACATGCTAAGCGGTGAAGAAGTAGGAACCAGGCTTTTATAGGACGTGTTAATTTTTTCATTTAAAAACTTAATATTTTTTATTGCAATAATTTGCTAATTGTGATAACATTTCTTTGAAATCTGTTGAATATGGAGTAATTTGCCGTCCTGGTAAAAAAAAGTAGTATTCTAGAGTGGTTTTTACAGGTTTTTTTGAAAAATATATTAATCTAGGGGGACGTTACAATGAACAAAAACATTAGCAAACTGTTGCAGAACATCTTATGCAGCATCATATCAGTTGTATTGATCTTCGGATTGTTGCTTGGGGTTGCGAATGCCGAACCCGTACCTGTAGCTGATCCGGTTCAGGCGGTGATTTTGCAAGCTCTGGATCTGACTGAAGATCAAAGGTGGGATTTTATCGGGAAAGTATTGGATAAAGTGACACCAAGTAATTATAGCAGTTATGTAGGTACAGCAAAAGATATTCTTGGTCTTTCAATATCTGATTCAGATATGGGAAAAGCTTTAAAGATATATGCTGAGTATCCTAACACGCATAAGGCTGCTTTGAAAAACATCATATATTTGTTTAAGTTCCGCAATGATGACCAATATCGTTTTTCGGGCTATCCGGATATTATGAAAAGATTAAATTCAGATATTACAGGTAATCCTGCTGACAACAGAGGAAGCAAGTTATTTGTTGAGATATTCAGGATTGTTAAGTTATTTAATGCTTCAAAGCCTGTATTTTATAATGATGCTGTTGACCCTTACAAAGTTGATATAAGAATAGATGAGTTCAACACTTTAAAGGAAAAACTGGACTATCTTATATTATCTATTGAGACCTTCAATAATAAGGGAATAAACAGTTTCGATGAGTTTGTTGCTTATCTTGAAAATGAAATCAATACTAACTCTTATTCAGAGATATATAACTTCAAAAAGTATATAAAAGATGAAATCGGGAACAGTGTTTATGGATCGGATATTCCTGATGCTTCCGGCGTAGATGCTTTACAAAGAATTATATTAAGTATTGTAAGCCTTTCGGAAGAAAAGAGAACTGAATTCGTTGACGACATTCTTTCAAAAGTTAACGGCAGTAATTACAGTGAATTTGTTTATCCGGCAAAGAGAATTTTAGGAGCTTCTATATCTGACTCTGACATGACAAAAGCTCTCAAGGCCTATGCATTATTTCCAGACACAAATAAGGCCAAGCTTAATACATATCTTAAAGTAGCTCAACTTCCTGAGAAGTATGATGGTATGGAAGGATTTGCAGACATTGAAAAAAGACTTAATTACGAAATAGCAGGAGATGCTGCTGATACCAGAGGATTTAAGATGTTTGTCGAGGTATTCAGATTATTGACTGTTTTTAATGGTAAAGCAGTGTTTTATAATGGAGAAGACGACAAATATAAAATTGATATAAGGATAGACGGGTTAAATAACCTTAAGAGCGAGTTCAATGTACTTGTATCTTCAATAGAGTCTCTTAAGAAAAGGAATATAACTAATTTCGATGAGTTTGTGGAATATGCTGAAACAGCTGTTAACACAAACGCTTACGGTCAGATTTATCAGTTTAAGAAATTCCTCAAGGGAGAGCTTGGAAATGGTTCTTATTCTGAAGCTATACCTGATCCTGTAAACATAGACCCAATGCAGAGAATTATTCTTGAGATTATGAGCAAGCCGTTAGGTGATAGAGCGGAATTTGTTGATAATATTCTTTTGAAAATTACTCAGAGTAACTATGAAGAATACCTTTATCCAGCAAAAAGAATTCTTGGAGCTGCTTTGTCAGACTCTGACGTACTGAACGGATTGAAAGCTTTTGCCAAATATCCTGATTTACACAAGAAAGCTTTCAGCACTTACCTTAAAAACTTCCAGCTGCCTTCAGGAGATTATGCCGGTGTTGAAACATTCCCTGACATAAGAAAGAGCATCAATTTTGAAGTTGCAGGAAGCGAAACAGACGACAGAGGGTTAAAACTCTTTGTAGAATTATTCAGAGCAATGATGACATTCAATACTAATGCGTTAGTATATGATGACCCTGATAATGAGTATAAAATTGATTTTAGGGTTGAAGGAAATGCAACTCTGAAGGACAAGATTAACTCACTTA